>NZ_JANEWM010000020.1:0-79046 GCF_028069825.1 Citrobacter sp. Igbk 14 | reverse complement strand
TAATCATTATCAATAATAACATAGCGCAATAAAAAAGGGGCCTGATGAGCCCCTTGTCTACTTAGATAACTGTTATCCGCCCAAATAAGCGCTACGCACCGCTTCGTTCGCCAGCAATGCATCACCGGTATCTTCCAGCACCACGTGACCGTTTTCCAGCACGTAACCACGGTCAGCGAGTTTCAGTGCCTGGTTGGCGTTTTGTTCGACGAGGAAAATCGTCATCCCCTGCTCGCGCAATTGCTCAATGGTGTTAAAGATCTGCTGGATAATGATCGGCGCCAGCCCCAGAGACGGCTCATCGAGGAGCAACAAACGCGGCTGGCTCATCAAAGCCCGGCCAATCGCCAGCATCTGCTGCTCACCACCAGACATGGTTCCCGCACGCTGGATACGACGTTCATGCAGACGTGGAAACAGGTCGTATACCCATTGAATACGCTCCTGAAACTGGTCGCGCTCGGCAAAAAAGCCCCCCATCGCCAGGTTCTCTTCTACCGTCATACGGGAAAATACGCGACGCCCTTCCGGGACAATCGCCACCGCTTCACGCATGATTTTTGCCGTCTGCCAGTCGGTAATATCTTTACCATCAAAGACAATACGCCCACTTGTAGCCCGAGGATCGCCGCACAGCGTTCCGAGCAGCGTGGTTTTCCCCGCACCGTTGGCACCGATAAGCGTCACGATTTCACCCTGATTGATGTACAGGCTGACATCGTGCAGTGCCTGGATCTTGCCGTAGTGGGCGTTGACGTTGTCAAAAGACAACATGACTTTTTCCATCTTATGCCTCACCACCATTATGCTTCACCTAAATAGGCGCGGATCACGTCCGGGTTGTTACGAATCTGCTCCGGTGTCCCGTTCGCCAGCGGCGTCCCCTGGTTCACCACGTAAATACGGTCTGAAATGCCCATCACCAGCTTCATATCGTGCTCAATGAGCAGAATGGTGGTGTCGTGATGATCGCGCAGCTCGGCAATCAGCTCGTCCAGCTCTTTGGTTTCTTTCGGGTTAAGGCCCGCAGCAGGTTCATCGAGCATCAGAATTTCCGGCTGAGTAACCATGCAACGGATAATCTCAAGACGGCGCTGGTCGCCATAGGCCAGGTTGCTCGCCTGCCGGTTGGCATGCTGCAGCAGGCCGATACGATCAAGCCAGGTGGCGGCGCGGTCCAGCGCTTCATCCTGCGCGCGGCGAAAAGCCGGAGTTTTTAACAGCCCGGAGAAAACGCCAGCTTTCAGTTGCTGATGCTGCGCCACCAGCAGGTTTTCAATCACTGTCATTTCGCGAAACAGGCGCACATGCTGGAAGGTACGCACCACGCCCATACGCGCAATTTGCTGGCCCGGCAGCCCTTCAAGGTGCTGGTCGCGCAGCTTAATCGTCCCGCCGGTCGGCTTATAGAACCCGGTCAGGCAGTTGAAGACCGTGGTTTTCCCCGCGCCGTTCGGTCCAATCAGAGAGACAATCTCTTTTTTATGCAAATCCAAAGACACATTGTTGACTGCCAGCAGGCCGCCAAAACGCATCATCAGGCCGCTAACCGATAATAATGGCTGACTCATGCCTGCTCTCCTTTTGCTTCCCCGTTTTTCAGTTTCAACTGTGGACGGGTCATCGGCAGCAAGCCCTGCGGACGCCAGATCATCATCAGTACCATCAAACCACCCAGCATTAACATGCTGTATTCATTGAAATCACGCATCAGCTCACGTGAGACCACCAGCAGGATAGCCGCCAGGATCACCGCAAACTGCGATCCCATCCCCCCCAGCACGACAATCGCCAGCACAAAGGCCGACTCAGCAAAGGTGAACGATTCCGGACTGACAAAACCCTGGCGCGCGGCAAACAGCGTTCCGGCAAAACCGGCAAACGCAGCGCTGATGGTAAAGGCGGTCAGCTTGATGCGTGTAGGGTTTAAGCCCAGTGAACGGCAGGCAATTTCATCTTCACGCAGCGCTTCCCATGCACGGCCCAACGGCATACGCAACAGGCGGTTGATGACAAACAGCGAGAAGACCACCAGCAGCAGCGCCACCAGGTAGAGGAAAATCACACGGTCAGAGGGATCGTATTTCACACCAAAGAAGTTGCTGAAGGTATCCCAGCCGCCTTCACGGGCGCTACGGCTGAATTCCAGACCGAAAAAGGTGGGTTTAGGGATCTGGCTGATACCATTCGGGCCACCGGTGACTTCAGTATTATTGAGCAACAGGATACGTACGATTTCGCCAAAGCCTAAGGTCACTATCGCCAGGTAGTCGCCGCGCAGACGCAGAACCGGGAAGCCAAGCAGAAAACCAGCCGCCGCCGATACCAGCCCAGCCAGCGGCAAACAGGTCCAGAAACCAAGACCGTAATAGTGGTTCAGCAGCGCAAAGGTATACGCACCAATGGCATAGAATCCGCCGTAGCCCAGCACCAGCAAGCCGGAAAGGCCGACCACCACGTTTAAGCCGAGGCCGAGAATGATATAAATCATCGTCAGCGTAGCGATATCCACCGTGCCGCGCGACACCATAAATGGCCATGCGACAGCAATAACCAGCAGCGCCACCAGGAACAGCTTCTGTTTAACGGTTGAGCCATCAATCGCCGGCAGAATGAACTTCGGTCCGGAGACGCTCTTCAGGCTCTTCTGGAAAACGGGACGCAGCAGTTGGAAAAGAAAGACCACGCCGGTACCGATAAACACCCACTGCCAGCGGATATCCGCAGCGGTATCCACCACCAGCTTCGTGCCATCCAGTTCCAGTTGAACGCCCATGAAGACGCCCGCCAGGATGAAAAACATGACCGCTGAAAGCAGCGCCATTGCAAAATGCATCGGTTTCATACTTTCTCTACCTCCGGGCGACCCAGAATACCGGTCGGCATTACCAGCAGCACCAGAATCAGCAGTGCGAATGACACCACATCTTTATATTCCGTACTCAGATAAGCAGAGGAGAGCGCTTCCGCCACGCCCAGAATCAGGCCGCCGATCATCGCCCCAGGAATGCTACCGATACCGCCAAGAACCGCCGCGGTAAAGGCTTTCATCCCGGCCATAAAGCCAATATAGGGGTTAATTACACCGTAGAACTGTCCAAGCAATACACCTGCTACCGCCGCCATTGCTGCGCCAATCACAAAAGTCAGCGCGATCACGCGGTCAGTGTTAATACCGAGCAGGCTAGCCATTTTCAGGTCTTCCGCACAGGCACGACAGGCGCGTCCCATACGCGAATAGCGGATAAACAGCGTCAGCGCCAGCATCGCAAGGAAGGTCACAATCCAGATAACCAGCTGCATGGTGGTAATAGATGCAGAGAAGTTTTCACTGCTGCCGACAGTCCACTGGCCGTTAAACAGGCTGGGCAGCGCCACATCGCGCGAACCTTCAGTCAGGCTGACGTAGTTTTGCAGGAAGATAGACATCCCGATAGCGGAAATCAGCGCGATCAGGCGCTTGGAGCTGCGCACGGGCCGATACGCCACGCGTTCAATGCTCCAGCCGTAGGCGCTGGCAATCACGATGGCACCGACGAAGCCCGCGGCAACCAGCAGCCAACTGGAATCAATGCCCATCATCATTAGCGCAGCGATGATCATAAAGGAGACATAACTGCCGATCATATACACCTCGCCGTGGGCGAAGTTGATCATGCCGATAATGCCGTACACCATCGTGTAACCGATGGCGATCAGCGCGTAGGTGCTTCCCAGCGTGACGCCGTTAAACATCTGCTGCAAGAAATAGAGGAACTGCTCGGACATAAGGTAACCTTTTTAAACCCGCCCGTTTTGCACGGGCGGTGGGATAACGCGTCTTCAGGTATTACTTCGCGACGGTCGATGAACCATCCGCGTGCCACTGGAAGACACCAAACTCAAATCCCTTCAAATCGCCTTTTTCGTCCCATTTCAGCGGCCCAATCACGGTATCAGCCCCGTGTGCTTTCAGATCTTTCACCAGGTCTAACGGCTCTTTGCTACCGCTACGATCCATCGCTGTCGCCAGTGACTGAACGGCTGCGTAGGTGATCCATACGTAAGGTCCGGTTGGATCGTTCTTCTCAGCGTTGAGCGCATCGACGATAGCTTTATTCGCCGGGTCCTGGTCATAGCGTTTTGGCATAGTAACCAACATGCCTTCCGCGGCATCACCGGCAATGTTAGACAGTGAGGCATTGCCTACACCTTCTGGTCCCATAAACTGCGTCTTCAGGCCAACTGAACGCGCCTGACGCAGCATTTGCCCCATTTCCGGGTAGTAGCCACCGTAATAAACGAAGTCGATATTTTCTTTTTTCAGGCGGGCGATCAGCGCAGAAAAATCTTTCTCCCCGGCGGTGATCCCATCAAAGAAGACGATGTTGGCTTTTCCTGCTTTCAGGCTGTCCTGCACCGAACGCGCCAGGCCTTCACCGTACTGCTGTTTGTCATGAATGATGGCGATACGCTGTGGCTTCACCTTCTCCAGGATGTATTTCGCAGCAGTCGGCCCCTGAGAGGAGTCCAGACCCGCGGTGCGCATGATGTGCGCGTAACCACGCTGCGTCAGTTCCGGGTTAGTCGCTCCCGGAGAAATCATCAGAATGCCTTCGTCTTCGTAAATATCTGATGCCGGTTGAGTCGATGAAGAACACAGGTGACCAATTACGTACTGAATGCCGTCATTGACGATTTTGTTCGCGACGGCAACGGCCTGTTTCGGATCGCAGGCATCGTCATATTCCACGGCAACCAGCTTGTCGCCTTTGATCCCGCCTTTGGCATTGATATCTTTAATCGCCTGGCGTGCGCCATTAAATTCCATATCGCCCCACTGCGCGACCGGACCTGACATCGCGCCAACAACAGCGACCTTGATATCCTCCGCCATAACAGCGTGCGACATTGCCAGTGCTATCACCCCTGCGATGATTGTTTTCGCATTCCGTTTCATTACCTGAATCCCCATTCGTGACGTAATTAATATTTTGTATTTATATGGTTAAAAAGCAGACTGTGCTTTTTTTGAACTGTACTATTTTTACCAGTCTCATTAATGGTTTAGCACAGTTTTTTAAGCAAAATCAGGCTAAAATCTCTATATTTCAGTCGATTAAGAAAAGATAATATTCTGCTTTTCACTATAGATAAACAAAAAAAAGTGCGTTTGTCAGCATAAAATAACGGTACAAAGAGCCGAATAAAATGCTGCATTCCAGGGTATTATTCTGCCTGTTTTTCAATCTTTGCTGTTTCAAACTGCCATTACTGTTGTCACAAAACGATTAACCTGGTTAATCGCATAAAAAAGAGAAAGCATCCGAGTAAATTATTTCGGTACACTGATTCCATCTTTTGTGATTTGGACATGCTGTTAATGAAGCTGACCATCGTTCGTTTAGAAAACTTCAGTGCTCAGGATCTCATCGATCTTGGCAAAATCTGGCCGGAATATTCCGTCTCATCATTAAGCGTAGATGAAACGCACCGGATCTATGCCGCACGCTTTAACGAGCGCCTGCTTGGCGCAGTACGCGTCACCCTGAGCGGTACGCAAGGCGCGCTGGATTCCTTACGCGTACGCGATATCACCCGTCGTCGTGGCGTTGGGCAGTATTTGGTTGAAGAAACTCTCCGCGAAAACCCGGACGTGAGTTCATGGTGGATGGCGGATGTTGGCGTTGAAGACCGCAGCGTGATGGCGGCGTTTATGCAGGCGTTAGGGTTTACAGCCCAGGAGAATGGCTGGGAAAAAAGATAAAAAAGCCGGATGGCGCTGACGCTTATCCGGCCTACATGCTGGGAGCAAAAAATAAAAAACCATCTCGCAATTTTCCAAGAATTTCACGTTGCAGGAAGGCGGCAAGTTATGAAGTCCCCGGGAGCTTACATAAGTAAGTGACCGGGGTTGAATAACGTAGCCAACGCATCTGCAGCGCGAAAGGCGCCGGGAAAATTATTTGGCATCTGTAGCCGTACCATTAGCATGCCAGTCAAACACGCCGAACTCGAAGCCTTTCAGGTCGCCCTTCGCATCCCATGACAGCGGCCCCATCACGGTTTCCACTGAGTTTGCTTTCAGGTATTTGGCAATTTCAGCCGGATCGTCAGACTGGTTCAGACCGGCCTGCAAAGACTGCAGTGCGGCGTAGGTCGTCCACACAAATGCACCGCTTGGGTCCTGTTTCTTGGCTTTGATCGCATCCACAATCGGTTTGTTCGCCGGTACCTGGTCGTAGTTCTTCGGCTTAGTCACCAGCAAACCTTCTGCCGATTCACCCGCAATGTTAGACAGCGACACGTTTGCGACCCCTTCAGGCCCCATAAACTGGGTTTTCAGACCCGCGGCGCGTGCCTGGCGCAGGATCTGGCCCATTTCCGGGTGATAACCGCCGTAGTAAACAAAATCGATGTTCTCTTTCTTCAGACGCGCCACCAGCGTAGAGAAATCTTTCTCGCCGGCGGTGATCCCGTCGAAGAACACCACGTCAGCGTTGGCTTTCTTGAGGTTGTCCTGCACGGAGCGCGCCAGGCCTTCGCCGTACTGCTGTTTGTCGTGAACGATAGCAATGCGCTTCGGTTTCACTTTTTCAACGATATATTTGGCGGCCGTTGGGCCCTGATCGGAATCCAGGCCGGTGGTACGCATCACCAGTTTATAGCCGCGCGCGGTGAGTTCCGGTGCCGTTGCCGCAGGGGTGATCATCAGAATACCTTCGTCTTCATAGATATCTGACGCAGGTTGAGTGGACGATGAGCACAGGTGGCCGATAACGTATTTAATCCCGTCGTTGACCACTTTGTTAGCAACCGCTACCGCTTGTTTCGGGTCACAGGCATCGTCATATTTCACCATGACCAGTTTGTCGCCCTTCACGCCGCCCTTGGCGTTGATATCCGCAATAGCCTGTTCTGCGCCGGTAAATTCCTGATCGCCATACTGCGCCACCGGGCCGGACATCGCGCCGACGACGGCAACTTTAATATCCTTAGCAAATGCCATATTGCTCAAAGACAGGGCGATACATCCTGCCAATAACGCTTTACCCTTCATATTCATCCTGACAATCCCCATTATTGTGGTTATTACGTGTGTTGTGATGTTGTTGCTCAGCACTTTATATCGATTATTGGATAGCTACCCGTGCTTTAGCAGCATACTCTGCTAAAACATACCCGATTTTTATTATTTTGGAATAGCTAAATTTACATCCAGATAACAAATTCGTATTGGGGGAGAGGAGGAAAGGAAAGGACGTAGGCCCGATAAGCAAAGCGCCATCGGGCAAACATTTTGCCGGATGGCGACGTAAACGCCTTATCCGGCCTAAAAAAAACCCCCGAATTCACATTCGAGGGTTGATTGGCCATTCGTGAAAATTACGCTTCGATTGCGGCGCGCAGTTTTTTCATGGCGTTCTTTTCAAGCTGACGAACACGTTCAGCGGAAACGCCGTAGCGATCGGCCAGTTCCTGCAACGTAGACTTGTTGTCTTCGTCCAGCCAGCGGGCGCGGATAATATCCTGGCTACGCTCGTCCAGACCTTCCATTGCGTGAGTCAGCTTGTTCGCGGCCTGATCTTCCCAGTTATCCTCTTCAATGCCATCAGCAAAGTTGGAGGATTTATCCTGCAGATACAGAACCGGAGCCATCGGCTGGCTGTCGGACTCGTCGTCCGAAGACATGTCAAACGTCATGTCCTGCGCCGCCATACGGGATTCCATTTCGCGCACGTCTTTGCTGGAAACACCCAGCTCGCGGGCAACCATTTCCACTTCATCCTGATTAAACCAGCCCAGGCGCTGCTTGGTTTTACGCAGGTTAAAGAACAGCTTACGCTGTGCTTTGGTGGTCGCGACTTTCACGATACGCCAGTTACGCAGAACGTATTCGTGGATCTCAGCTTTGATCCAGTGCACGGCGAAGGAAACCAGGCGCACACCCACTTCCGGGTTGAATCGACGCACGGCTTTCATCAGGCCGATATTACCTTCCTGAATCAGATCCGCCTGCGGCAGGCCATAGCCCGCGTAGTTACGAGCAACATGAACAACAAAGCGCAGGTGAGACAGGATCAGCGTTTTAGCTGCTTCCAGATCGCCCTGGTAATGCAGCTTTTCAGCCAGCGCCCGCTCCTCGTCAGCCGACAACATCGGCCACGCGTTCGCAGCCCGGATGTAAGACTCCAGGTTACCAACAGGGGCTAAAGCTAAATTTTGCATTTCTTTGGTCATTCAAATCCTCTCAATCTTTGTCATCTGGCGTTGGTAAAAACCAATAGCAACAACCATGCCAGAGCTTATGAGCAACGAGAATATCATTCAATCTTTTATCAGACAGTGATTTTATCCACAAGTTCCATGTCGTAATGTGTATAAATTACGCACAAAATGTGACATCACGATGAATGCGCCGGGAAGAGAAAACAGGGCTCTTTCCCTGCAGAGCGAACTACTCAGTGCAGGGAAAGATTATACCAGAGATTTTTTAATCGGGGGTAAAGTGGCGTAAATGTTGAACCGTGGCAAGCCAGGCTGCCACCCAGCCAATCATTGAGCATACCAGCAGGAGTAGCAGGCACTCATCGAATGATAAGCCGTTGATATCAAACTTCGTTCCAAAAATTTGCGCCACTTCCGTGACCGCTGACGACAGTCGCATCACCAAAATTTCTGACAAAATCAGTGAAAGAAATGCGCCAGAAAAACCGAGCAGTGCGCCGCCGTAGAGGAACGGACGCAGGATAAATCCATCCGTTGCACCAATCAGTTTCTGCACGTTAATGGTATCGCGACGCGCAAAAATGCTCAGACGCACACTGTTACCGATGACCAGGAAGACCGCCGCAACCATCAGCACGCCAATCATCGCGGACACACGACCGACCAGGCCCGTTAACGCCGCCAGCCGCGCAAACCAGCTGTCATCCATGCGAACTTCATCGATACCGTTGATTTGTGCAATGCGATCACGCAGCGTGTTCAGTGATTCCGTGCCCTGGAAATCCAGTTTCGGAATCACCACCGCCACGGCCGGAAGTGGGTTTTCTTCCAGCATATCCAGCGCGCCGCCAAAGCCGGACCAGTTACGGAATTCGCCCAGCGCATCGTCACGGGAGAGGTAATTCACTTTCTCCACGCCCTGCTCAGCCTGTAACTGCCCCACCACACGTGCCGCCGCATCATCATCCAGCGTTTTTTGCAGATATACGGTGATCTGCGGGGACGGGTAATACTGGCTTGCCGCCTGGTTCACGTTCTTGTAGACCATGTAACAAACACTTGGCAACGTCAGTGAGATAGCGATAACCATCACCGTCAGGAACGTCGCCAGCGGTTTACTTTTCAGGTCCTGCAACGCCCCCTGGAACGCATAGCGCACTTGCTCGTTAAAGACGTTGGTTTTACGCGAGTTCGGTTTTGGCGACGCTTTCGCACGTTTTGGCGCGTTGCGACCGCCCTCTCCTGGCGCACCGCCCGATTTACGGAAACGATCCAGTCGTCCACCGAACTGTTTGATTTGATTGATAGCGTCGCGTCTATTCATTCACCAGGCCTCCGTGCAAGTGTCCGTCACTCAGGACAAGCTGGCGATAAGAACGACGGGAGATCAGCCCAATATCGTGCGTCGCCATTAATACCGTTACCCCGACGCGATTAAACTCTTCGAACAGACGCAGGATCCCTTCTGACAGCGCATCATCAAGGTTCCCCGTCGGTTCATCCGCCAGCAGTACCGCAGGCTTGTTCACCACCGCACGGGCGATGCCCACACGCTGCTGTTCACCGCCGGAGAGTTGAATCGGGAAGTTCTTCGCTTTGTCCAACAGCCCGACTTTATCCAGCGCCGCCGACACGCGACGACGAATATCGTCCCCGCTGGCACCCGCAATGATCAGTGGGATTGCCACGTTGTCGAAGACGGTTCTGTCCATCAACAGGTGGTGATCCTGAAAAATCATGCCGATCTGACGACGCAGAAACGGCACTTCACGGTTTTTCAAACGGCTGATGTCGTGCCCGCTGAAGTAGATCTTCCCGGCACTGGGCCGTTCAATTCCACAGATCAGCTTCAGCAGGGTACTTTTACCCGCGCCGGAGTGGCCGGTCAGAAACGCCATCTCGCCAGGCTGCATATGGAATGTGACTCCCTGCAGCGCTTGTCTCCCACCGAGATAGGCCTTGCTGACATGTTCAAAGCGAATCATTGTTAATCCTCTCGGGCAAAAAGTGCCTCTATAAAATCGCCCGCTTTAAACGGACGTAAATCCTCGATACGTTCGCCCACACCGATATAGCGGATAGGGATGCCAAACTGATCGGCAACCGAGAAAATGACCCCACCTTTCGCCGTTCCGTCCAGCTTGGTCAGGGTGATACCGGTTAAACCCACCGCTTCATGGAACAGTTTGGCCTGGCTTATCGCATTCTGCCCGGTGCTGGCATCGATAGTCAGCATAACTTCATGCGGCGCATCAACGTCCAGCTTCTTCATCACACGAACGATTTTTTTCAATTCTTCCATCAGGTGCGATTTATTCTGCAAACGCCCTGCGGTATCAGCGATCAGCACATCTACATTACGCGCCTTCGCCGCCTGAATGGCGTCAAAGATAACGGAGGCAGAATCCGCACCGGTATGCTGAGCAATCACCGGAATATTGTTACGCTGACCCCAGACCTGCAACTGCTCTACCGCCGCGGCACGGAAAGTATCTCCCGCCGCCAACATCACTGATTTACCCTGCTGCTCAAACTGACGCGCCAGCTTGCCAATGGTGGTGGTTTTACCCACGCCGTTAACACCAACCATTAAGATAACAAATGGCGTTTTACCCTCAACATTCAGCGGTTCATCAACTTTAGCCAGAATCTCGCCCATCTCATCTTTCAGCAGGCCGTACAACGCTTCTGCATCTTTGAGCTGCTTGCGGCTGGCGCCTTCTGTCAGATTTGCAATGATCTTGCGGGTTGTTTCTACGCCCACATCGGCGATCAGCAGTTGCTCTTCCAACTCTTCAAACAGATCATCGTCGATCTTTTTACCACGGAACAGACTGATAAATCCGGAACCGAGGTTTTCTTTGGTTTTCAGAAGGCTACGCTTCAGGCGCGCAAAGAAACCTTCTTTCGTCGGTTTTTCCTGCTCCTGCACAGCGTCTTCTACCACCGCCTCTTCTGCTGCTGGCGTGTCTTCAACAGGCTCAACAATCGCGGCATCTTCAGCAATTTCTTCCACCGCTTCAGCTGCCAGCGCCTGTGCTTCCAGCTCTTCATCAGTTAGCTGTGGCTCGTTTTCAGCTTCTTCTTCAACTGCCTCAACAATTTCAACGGTTTCCGCTTCAGCCTGCCACTCTTCTGGTGAAACGTCTTCGGCTTTAACCTCTTCCGGCAGCGGTAATTCTTCGTGTTCGGTCACTGCCGCGGGTGCCGGAGTTTCCACTATGGATTCAACGACCGGTTGCTGTTGTTGAGCAATAGGTTCTTCTTCCGGCTGCAGTTTTTCAATTTCCGCAACCTGTTCAGTGACTTCAACAACTTCAGCGGCAAAGGCTTCTGTTTCTGCCTCGCTATGCGTTTCCTGCGCGCGTGACGGCTCATCAACGACGGTTGCTTCTTCAGTAACCGGTTGTTGTTCTTCGTTTTTTAGTTCTGTCTCGTTTTCCGGTGCCTGCTCTTTTTGACCAAAGCCCAGCCAGGAAAAAAAGCCACGTTTTTTCTCTTTCGCCATTTGCGACTACACTCCCCCGCTGTTGCTTCATGGCACAGCGTCAACGCTATGTACATAGCAGCTAAAAAAATGATGAAATAGTCTATCACTTATACCCAATGAATTTCGAGTTACGTCAAGGCGGCAAGCGCACGAATCCCGATGAGCTTACTTTTAGTAAGTGATTCGGGTGAGTAAGTACAGCCAACGCAGAGGTAACTTGAAAGGCGACGGGTTAACTTAACTCACATCACCGCCTGGAATGACATGCTATAGGCGGATTGAGCAATAATAGAAATGAAAAAACCGAATCACTCAGGCAGCGGTCAGATCCGCATTATTGGCGGGCAATGGCGAGGCCGTAAACTCCCGGTTCCGGACAGTCCGGGTTTACGCCCAACGACCGACCGTGTACGCGAGACGCTGTTTAACTGGCTGGCCCCAGTGATGGTCGATGCTCGTTGCCTTGATTGCTTTGCTGGCAGCGGCGCATTGGCTCTGGAAGCACTCTCCCGCTATGCGGCAGATGCCACGCTTCTGGAGATGGATCGCGCGGTTTCGCAGCAGTTACAAAAAAATCTCGCCACGCTGAAGGCAACACATGCCCGCGTCATCAACACCAACACCCTGACGTTTTTAGCCCAGACGGGTACGCCGCATAACGTAGTGTTTGTTGATCCACCGTTTCGCAAAGGATTACTGGAAGAAACATTAACACTTCTGGAAACTCGCGGCTGGCTGGCAAACGAAGCGTATATTTACGTTGAAAGCGAAGTCGAAAACGGCCTGCCTGTTGTTCCGGTTAACTGGTCGTTGTACCGCGAAAAAGTGGCTGGGCAGGTTGCTTATCGCCTGTATCAACGTGAAGCACAAGGAGAGCAACATGCTGATTAATCTGGGTCGTCTGTTAATGCTGTGTGTCTGGGCATTCCTGCTCCTGAATATTTTCCAACCGTTCCCACGTCCGCTCAATATCTTCGTGAATGTGGCGCTGGTGTTTATGGTGCTGATGCACGGCATGCAGTTGGCGCTGCTGAAATCAACCATGCCGAAAGATGGCCCGCAAATGACCAACGGTGAGAAAATCCGTATTTTTCTGTTTGGCGTATTTGAGTTGCTGGTGTGGCAGAAGAAGATTAAGAGCCAGTTGAAGAAATAAATTGAGATCCCTTCGCCCGGTGGCGCTCTGTTTACCGGGCCTACGGACTTGTAGGCCGGATAAGGCATCAGCCGCCATCCGGCATTCGTTGGGTAAAATCAACAAAGCGCGAACCCTTGTAGCTCAGCGTGCCTTTGTCGCCAACCGTTAACGCATGATACTGCTGGGCATCAAGACGAAACGTCTGCTCCAGGCCGCCGCTTTGCGGTTTGAAGCTGGCTTCATAGCGCATGCTGGTGCCCGCTGGCGTCACTTCCTGTTGACGTGAACGCCGGTCATTTAGCGGTTTTTCCCGTTTGTTACTTACCACCACCTGCTTTTGCACCAGCGGCGCCGCATCATTTTCCGCTTTTTCCCGCCGCTGCTGGACAAAGCGAAACGACGCGGCAATAACGATTAAGACAATGATCACAATAAAAAAAAGGGGTGGCTTACTCATATTATTAACCCATCAGAAAATGCGGAAATAAGCATACCTTGCCTGTTATGGTGTTGTCATCTGGCGGTATCGGACTCTACACTGGTCAATAGAGCCGTAAGCACCCCGCTTACGAAAAAATAACGAATTCAAGGAACTAAGATGCTTTGGTCGTTTATCGCTGTTTGTCTTTCCGCATGGTTGTTCGTGGATGCTTCCTATCGTGGGCCCGCCTGGCAACGCTGGGTCTTTAAACCCCTGACGTTATTGCTCCTGCTGCTGCTGGCCTGGCAGGCGCCAATGTTTAACGCCATCAGCTACCTGGTACTGGCCGGCTTGCTTGCCTCGCTGCTGGGTGATGCGTTGACGCTATTGCCACGTCAACGTCTGTTGTACGCCATTGGCGCGTTTTTCCTGTCGCACCTGCTGTATACCATTTACTTCGCCAGCCAAATGACGCTGTCGTTCTTCTGGCCTTTACCGCTGGTGCTGCTGGTGTTAGGTGCGTTGCTGATCGCCGTGATCTGGACGCGCCTGGAAGAACTGCGTATCGCCATATGTACCTTTGTCGGTATTACTCTGATGATGGTCTGGATGGCAGGCGAACTGTGGTTCTTCCGCCCGACCGCGCCGGCGCTGTCCGCATTTTTGGGGGCCTCTCTCCTGTTCATCGGCAACATTGTCTGGCTGGGGAGCCATTACCGTTACCGCTTCCGCGCGGACAACGCGATTGCGGCGGCTTGCTACTTCGCCGGGCATTTCCTGATTGTTCGTTCGCTGTATCTTTAAAAACCCTTGACTCTGGAGTCGACTCCAGAGTGTATCCTCCGGTTAATACGAAATGATTATCAATCGGAGGATGCCATGTCGACACCAGAGGCCAATGGCAAAAAAGCCCCACAGTTCTCTTCATTCAAGCTCGCGCCTGCACCGCAGAAAGCTGATGACTGCTGCTGTGAAGGCAGTTGCTCAACCCCACCACCCGTTTCTGCAACCGTATTAGGTACTCGCTATTCCTGGAAAGTCGCGGGCATGGATTGCGCGGCCTGTGCGCGTAAAGTCGAAAATGCAGTCCGCCAGGTCAGCGGCGTTAACCAGGTTCAGGTTCTGTTCGCTACCGAAAAACTGGTGGTGGATGCCGGTTCCGATATCCGCCAGCAAATTGAAAGCGCAGTGCAGAAGGCCGGCTACACCCTGCGTGATGAGCAGGCGCCAGAAGAAGCCCCCGAATCACGGTTTAAAGAAAACCTGCCACTGATTTCATTGATTATCATGATGGCCATCAGTTGGGGACTGGAGCAGTTCAATCACCCCTTCGGCCAGATAGCCTTTATCGCCACCACACTGGTGGGTCTGTACCCCATTGCACGTCAGGCGCTGCGCCTGATGAAGACCGGTAGCTACTTTGCCATTGAAACGCTGATGAGCGTCGCCGCCATCGGAGCATTGTTTATCGGTGCAACGGCGGAAGCGGCCATGGTACTGCTGTTGTTTTTAATTGGTGAGCGCCTGGAAGGATGGGCTGCCAGCCGGGCCCGCAAAGGGGTCAGTGCGCTAATGGCGCTGAAGCCGGAAACCGCCACACGCCTGCGTAACGGCGAGCGTGAAGAGGTTGCTATTAATGCCCTCCAGCCAGGCGACATCATTGAAGTTGCCGCCGGAGGACGTTTACCCGCCGACGCTAAACTGGTTTCGGGTTTTGCCAGCTTTGATGAAAGTGCATTGACGGGTGAATCTATTCCGGTTGAGCGGGCATTGGGCGAAAAAGTCCCGGCAGGTGCCACCAGCGTAGACCGACTGGTCACTCTCGAGGTTCTCTCTGAACCCGGTGCCAGCGCGATTGACCGTATTTTGAAACTGATTGAAGAGGCCGAAGAGCGTCGCGCCCCTATAGAGCGTTTTATTGATCGCTTCAGCCGGATTTATACCCCGGCCATCATGGCGATTGCCTTGCTGGTCACGCTCGTACCGCCGCTGCTGTTTGCCGCTTCCTGGCAGGAATGGATTTATAAAGGGCTAACGCTGCTGCTGATCGGTTGTCCGTGTGCACTGGTTATTTCAACCCCTGCCGCAATCACTTCCGGATTAGCCGCAGCGGCGCGTCGCGGGGCGTTAATCAAAGGCGGTGCCGCACTGGAACAGTTGGGCAGAGTCACACAGGTCGCGTTTGATAAAACCGGCACCCTGACCGTCGGTAAACCGCGCGTCACGGCGATTCATCCGGCAAGTGGGCTAGACGAAGCCGAACTGCTGGCGTTGGCAGCTGCAGTTGAACAAGGTGCAACGCATCCGCTGGCCCAGGCCATTGTCCGTGAAGCACAAACGCGTGAACTGAGTATTCCGCTGGCGACAGAACAGCGTGCGCTGGTTGGCTCAGGGATTGAAGCACAGGTAAACGGCGAGCGTGTACTGATTTGCGCCGCCGGTAAGCGGCCTGCCGAAGCCTTTGCCGGACAGATAAGCGAACTGGAAAGCGCAGGCCAAACCGTCGTGCTGGTCGTGCGTAACGATGCCGTACTCGGCGTACTGGCCTTGCAGGACACACTGCGCGACGATGCCCGTACCGCCATCACCGAGCTGAATCAGCTCGGTGTGAAAGGGTTGATCCTGACCGGCGACAATCCTCGCGCGGCAGCCGCTATTGCCGCTGAACTGGGGCTTGAATTCAAAGCGGGGCTGTTACCGGAAGATAAAGTGCAGGCCGTTACCCAGCTCAACCAACTGTCACCGCTGGCGATGGTCGGCGATGGGATCAACGACGCGCCCGCGATGAAAGCCGCCACCATCGGCATTGCCATGGGTAGCGGAACCGATGTTGCGCTGGAAACCGCCGATGCGGCCCTGACACATAACCGTCTGCGTGGTCTGGTGCAAATGATTCAACTGGCGCGCGCAACCCACGCCAATATTCGACAAAATATTGCGATTGCGTTGGGTCTGAAAGGGATTTTCCTTGTTACCACGCTGCTGGGGATAACCGGATTATGGCTGGCAGTACTGGCAGATACGGGGGCAACGGTGCTGGTAACCGCCAACGCGCTGCGGTTGTTGCGTAAAGGATAATGTGTGTGTGCCGGATGCGGCGTTGCCTTATCCGGCCTACAGGTTACACAGCGTTAGCGCCATCCGGCATAACAAGATTACTGCCCTTTGCGCACCAGATAGCGGTATGGCAAAGAGTCGGTCTCTTTTGCCACCAGCTCATGTTCCATAAAAGTACAGAAGCCGGGAATATCGCGGGTTGTCGCCGGATCGTCTGCAACAATCAGCAGCGTCTCACCGGCCTGCATACCACGCACGGTTTTACGCACCATCATGACGGGTTCCGGGCAGCGCAGCCCCTGCGCATCAAGAGTATGGTCGGGAGAAGTAAACAGATCGCTCATCGTAGTCTCATTCATACAAAAACGGCGTTATTTTACGCTCTGTTGTGGCGTAAGCCAATCAGGTTAACGATTGCGTGAAAAACAACCATTGCAATGTGTTTTTAAAGCAGTATCATGCGACGGTTTTTTATTGGGTTCCCTCACCCCATCCAACAAAAAGGTCACAATATGACTCCGTTTACACAAAATCAGCGCGTAAAAGCGTTGTTCTGGCTATCGCTATTTCATCTGCTGGTGATCACCTCCAGCAACTATCTGGTGCAGCTTCCGATCTCCATCTTTGGTTTTCATACCACCTGGGGCGCGTTTAGCTTTCCATTTATTTTCCTCGCGACCGATCTGACCGTACGTATCTTTGGCGCACCGCTGGCAAGACGCATCATCTTTGCCGTGATGGTTCCTGCGTTGCTGATCTCCTATGGCGTGTCTTCACTGTTCTATATGGGCTCCTGGCAAGGTTTTGATGCACTGCTGCACTTTAACCTGTTTGTCGCCCGTATCGCTGCCGCCAGTTTTATGGCTTACGCGCTGGGACAAATTCTGGATGTGCACGTCTTTAACCGCCTGCGTCAGAACCGTCGCTGGTGGCTCGCGCCTACGGCCTCAACGCTGTTTGGCAACATCAGCGATACGCTGGCGTTCTTCTTTATCGCCTTCTGGCGCAGCCCGGATGCCTTTATGGCCGAGCACTGGATGGAAATCGCGCTTGTCGATTACTGCTTCAAAGTGCTGATCAGCATTATTTTCTTCCTGCCGATGTATGGCGTGTTGCTGAATATGTTGCTGAAAAGGCTGGCAGATAAATCTGAAATCTCTGCATTGCAGACGAGTTAAAGGTTCATTTTCCGAGTTGTGATAAGATGGACGAATGAGCCGTTATGGCCGTTTATCGAAAGGAAGAAGTCAATGCGCAATCTGGTTAAATATGTCGGTATTGGCCTGCTGGTTATGGGGCTTGCGGCCTGTGATAATAGCGATACAAAAGCGCCAGCAGAGGGTGCTGCCGCACAAAGCAGCGCCGCCGGACAACCGGTTAACCTGCTCGACGGCAAACTCAGTTTTTCCCTGCCGGCAGACATGACCGATCAGAGCGGCAAGCTGGGCACTCAGGCCAACAACATGCACGTTTATTCTGACGCAACCGGCCAGAAAGCGGTGATTGTGATTGTCGGTGACGATACCAGTGAAGCACTGCCTGTACTGGCAAAACGTCTGGAAGACCAGCAGCGTAGCCGTGACCCGCAACTGCAGGTGGTCACTAACAAGTCAATTGAGCTGAAAGGCCACACGCTGCAGCAGTTAGACAGCATCATTTCAGCGAAAGGGCAGACTGCCTACTCCTCCGTGGTGTTGGGCAAAGTGGACAACCAACTGCTGACCCTGCAAATCACGCTGCCTGCTGACGATCAACAGAAAGCACAGACCACGGCAGAAAACATCATTAACACGCTGGTTATCCAGTAATCGTTAAGACGATGATGCGGCCTCCGGTGACACCACCTGAGGCCGTTTTTTTAGCCGCCATGTCAGCAATAACGCCACCGCCACCAGCCCTGCGGCCGCCAGATAGATAACCGGTACACCCGCCCACGTCATCACCAGTCCCGCCAAAGGCCCGGTGACACCCAGCGACAAATCCATAAATACCGTATAAGTCGCCAGTGCCGCGCCCTGATTCTGCTGCGGGACCGCTTTTACCGCTACCACACCCAGCGCCGGGAAGACCAACGAAAACCCTGCGCCGGCCAGTAGCACGCCCATTTTCGCCATCCACGGCATGGAAGCCATCCCGACCAGCAACAGCCCAACAATTTCGACGCTAAAGCAGATCATCGCGACATTCAGCCCACCTAATCGGTTGATGCCATTTGGGAATAGCAGACGAGTACCGACAAACGTGCAGCTAAATAGCGTCAGCGCGAATGCCGCGCCGTCCCAGCCTTTCGCGTCGTAAAACAGGGTAATAAACGTGGCGATCACCCCAAAGCCGGCAGAGGCCAACGCCAGTGCCATACCGTACGGCCAGACTCGTCCAAGCACCGCGCGAAACGGTAACGGCTTGCCTTTACTGGCTTTCACTGCCGGACGCGGCAGCGCCAGCAATATTGCCAGCAGCGCCACGGCCATCACGGTCAGCGCCAGCCCCTGTAAGCCACCCCAGGCGTAGCACAGCACCCCTAACGGCGCACCGATCGCCATCGCCCCATAGGTGACAATACCGTTCCATGAAATCACCCGTCCAATGTGCATTGAGCCAACCACCCCAACGCCCCACAATGTAGAGCCGGTCCCGGCAAAGCTTTGCCCGATGCCCAGAATCACGCGCCCCAGGCACAGCAGTAATAAACTGGCCAGCGGCCAACCATGAGCGCTCCCTGCCAGCAAATAGCCCAGACCACTTAAAAAACAGCCGCACAGCCCAAATACCACAATCTTTTTCGGCCCCAGCAAATCGGCATAGCGACCGGCATGAGGGCGGCTCAACAACGTCGCGAAGTATTGCAGACTGATAACCAGCCCGGCCCAGAAGGCACTAAATCCCATAACATCATGGACATAACCAGGCAAAACCGCGAGCGGGAGGCCGATGGTCAGATAGCTGGCGAAGTTAAACATCACCACGGAGACAATGCGCAGATTGAGGCGCAATCCGCTCAGCGTCGGTTCAGCGACGGGTTCGGGCATGGAGGGTCACCACATATTCACAACAGTGTTTCATTTCTACCATGTTGCAGCCCAGAAATCAGTAACCAGATTAGGAATATCGGCAGCAAGCCAGCCGCTACACTTAATGCAAAAATGCACACAGGAAGAAGACATGACGACCATCCAGCCTGACAAAACAGGTTTGCACATTTTGCTTAAACTGGCCGCGCTGGTGGTGATCCTCGCGGGTATACACGCCGCAGCCGATATTCTTGTGCAGCTACTGCTGGCCCTGTTTTTCGCCATTGTGTTGAACCCCCTGGTAACCTGGTTTATTCGTCGGGGGATCCGTCGCCCGGTAGCCATTACGCTGGTGGTCGTCGTGATGCTCATCGTCCTTACCGCACTGGTTGGCGTTCTGGCGTCGTCAATCACAGAATTCATGGCCATGCTGCCCAAGTACAATAAGGAGCTGACGCGCAAAGTCCTGTATCTGCAAGAGATGGTGCCGTTTCTAAATTTGCATATGTCACCAGAGCGCATCCTGCAACGTATCGATTCCGACAAACTCATGACCTTCACAACCACGCTGATGACTAGTCTTTCCGGTGCGATGGCCAGCGTCGTTCTGCTGGTGATGACGGTGGTCTTTATGCTGTTTGAGGTACGTCACGTTCCCTACAAAATGCGCTTTGCGCTGAACAATCCGCAGATCCATATTGCGGGGCTACATCGGGCATTAAAGGGCGTATCTCATTATCTGGCACTGAAAACGTTACTCAGCTTATGGACTGGCGCCATCGTCTGGCTGGGACTGGCGCTAATGGGCATTCAATTTGCTCTGATGTGGGGCGTGCTGGCCTTCCTGCTCAATTATGTGCCCAATATAGGCTCGGTTATTTCCGCCGTGCCGCCTATGATTCAGGCGTTGCTGTTCAATGGCCTGTACGAGTGCGTGCTGGTCGGCGCGCTGTTTCTGGTGGTGCATATGGTGATTGGCAATATCCTTGAGCCACGTATGATGGGGCATCGCCTGGGATTGTCGACGCTGATCGTTTTCCTTTCCCTGTTGGTGTGGGGATGGCTGCTCGGTCCCGTGGGCATGTTGCTCTCCGTCCCATTAACCAGCGTGTGTAAAATCTGGATGGAAACCACCACCGGTGGCAGCAAACTGGCCATTTTACTTGGTCCCGGCAGACCCAAAAGTCGGCTACCCTGAAAAACTACCAACCGAGGTAGTTTTTATCTTTTTATATGCCCGTTAAACTGATATCCATACAGGTATATATCGCAATTTATCTTAAATAAAGAGTGAAAAGGATTTCATTTTTTAATAAAGAAATTACATAAGTCAACGTACGGATGTCTTTGCCAAACCGCATAAGAATAATGAATCCCCCCATAGCATTTAACTCAAACTATCTGCCTATATTTAAAGGTTATTTTATTTGATACGTTTTATCTAAAAATCTATACTTCTCGCCGATGATTACGCTGAAAAATTTCCGTTGAAGAAAATCACCGAATATTACCATCCGGTAACCTCCGTCGCCTTGCTATCGGACACGTGAAATAAAATGCTAATTTAGCTTAAATAAAATCACAGGTGCTGCAGGGTGATCATTATTTCGAAGCTCATTATTAAACACGTATAAACAGTACTTTGAGAGGGAGTTTTAATGAAACAGTATATTAAGTGGTTTGCGGCCATTGCCGTTGTCGGTGCGCTGGCGGGATGTGCGCGTACTGCGCCGATCGATCAAGTTCACACCAGCGTAAGCGCGGGGCACACTCAGGATCAGGTTAAAACCGCGATTCTGAAAGCGGGCATTCAACGCCAATGGGTCATGTCTGAAGCCGGTCCTGGTGTCATTAAAGCACGCCAACAAACCCGCGACCATGTGGCTGAAGTCCGTATCACCTATACCGCCACCAGTTATGACATTAAATACGACAGCAGCCTTAACCTGCAGGCTTCTGGTGGAAAAATCCATAAAAACTACAACCGCTGGGTACGCAATCTGGATAAAGACATCCAGCTCAATCTGTCAGCCGGTGCCAATCTGTAATTACGCCTAAAGTCGGGCCGAAAAGGCCCGATACTCTTACTCTCTGCCATTTAACAGGTTGTCCCCACATGTACGAACAGGATTCGCTTAGCGCACTGGATGCCATTACTGAAGCACAACGTATCGCCTTTGCCCCTATGCTTTTTCAAACCGCGTTGTGTCTGCGAAATGCGGGAGTACTCACCTGGCTGGACAAGCAAGGTAAACGCGGTGCCACGCTCGACGAAATTACCGAGAACAGCACCATAAACGAATATGCCGCCAGCATCCTGTTGGATATGGGGTTAAGTGGGCGAATCATTACCCACAAAGAAGGATATTATTACCTCGCAAAAGTCGGCCACTTCCTTTTACATGACACAATGACGCGTGTGAATATGGATTTCACCCAGGATGTTTGTTATCAGGGACTGTTCTATCTGGAGAATGCGCTGAAAGAAGGGAAACCCGCGGGATTAAAAATTTTTGGCGACTGGCCAACAATCTATCCTGCACTGTCGCAATTACCCCTGGCTGCGCGTGAAAGCTGGTTCGCTTTCGATCATTACTATTCAGATGGCGCATTTGATGCCGCATTGCCATATGTATTCGCCAGCGCCCCTGCAACCCTGTACGATGTCGGCGGAAATACCGGGAAATGGGCGTTACGTTGTTGTCAACATGATGACAATATTGCAGTCACTCTATTAGATTTGCCGCAACAAATTGCACTTGCCCGCGAAAATATCGAAAATGCGGGATTATCCCATCGCATAAATTTCCATGCTGTGGATATGCTTAGCGACTCGCCTTTACCCGCAGAGGCAGATATCTGGTGGATGAGCCAATTTCTGGACTGTTTTTCCCCGGAACAAATTATTGCCATACTGAGCAACATTGCTCGGGTGATGAAACCGGGCGCGAAGCTGTGCATTATGGAACTGTTTTGGGATGCCCAAAAATTTGAAGCGGCCTCATTTAGCCTGAATGCGTCTTCGCTTTATTTTACCTGTATGGCGAATGGCAACAGCCGTTTCTACAGCGTAGAGAAGTTTTATCACTATCTGAATCAGGCAGGTTTTCAGGTAAATGAACGCCACGACAACTTAGGTGTTGGGCATACTTTACTGATATGTCAGAAGAAAAAATAAGAAACAATCGGAACAACCGATTTACCGCGGATACGCGTTGATGAAATTTGCATTCAACATTATCGACTGGCAGGCCAAGGCGCCAGGGTTAAGCGAAACAGAACAGTGGCATGAATGGTCACGGTTTTCGCACGCCATCGATCCCACCGCGCCATTGGCTAAACTCAGCGAGTTACCAATGATGACGGCTCGCCGCCTCAGCTCCGGTAGTAAACTGGCCGTTGATTGCGGGCTGGCGATGCTACGTCGTCATGATATCGATGCCGTGTTGTACACCAGCCGCCATGGTGAACTGGAGCGTAACTACAGGATCCTGCACGCTCTGGCGACTGAGCAGGCACTCTCACCAACCGATTTTGCCCTCTCTGTGCATAACTCTGCGGTGGGAAACCTGACCATTGCCGCGAAAAAACCGATTGTCTCCTCCTCGCTTTCTGCTGGCAGGGATACGTTCCAGCAGGGGCTGTGCGAAATCATCGGGCTGTTGCAGGCGGGATATCAGCGTGTATTGATGGTCGATTTCGACGGTTTTCTGCCCGAGTTTTATCATCCACAGTTGCCGCCTGATATGCCGACATGGCCGTTTGCCGTTGCTCTGGTTATTGAATCCGGCGATCGCTGGCAATGCGAAACCCGTCCACAACGCGCGCAAGGTGAGACGCCATTGCCACAGAGTCTGTTGTTTTTACAACATTATTTGCAAGATACCACGGCGTTTACCCTGCCAGGCGAACGCGTACAGTGGCAGTGGAGTCAGGGATGAACACGATTTTCCTGCGGCTTAATTGGGTATGGCGACTGGTGATGACCGGTTTTTGCTTTGCCCTGTTTGGCCTCGGCGGACTGCTCCTTTCTACCGTCTGGTTTAACGTATTGCTCATCGCAGTATGGGATAAAGCCCGGCGTCGGCGTATCGCCAGACGCAGCATTGCTGCCAGTTTTCGCCTCTTTTTAACGGTGGTGAAGCGACTTGGCGTGCTGGATTACCAGATTGCAGGACGAGACATTTTACGCAACGAACAAGGGTGCCTGGTCGTCGCCAATCACCCGACGCTCATCGACTACGTGTTACTGGCCTCGGTCATGCCAGAAACCGACTGTCTGGTAAAAAGCGCATTACTGAAAAACCCGTTTCTCGGCGGCGTGGTCCGGGCAGCAGATTATCTGATTAACAGTCAGGCTGATGCGCTGTTACCCGCGTGCCAGCAACGTCTGGAACAAGGTGATACCATTTTAATTTTCCCCGAGGGAACCCGTACACGCCCCGGAGAGGAAATGACGTTACAGCGTGGTGCGGCGAATATCGCCGTACGCTGCAGCAGCGATTTACGCATCGTAACCATTAACTGCAGCGAACAAATGCTGGATAAAGAAAGCAAATGGTACGACGTCCCATCGATAAAGCCCATGTTCACCATTTCAGTACACGAACGGGTTAAGATCGACCAATTTTACGACGCAAATTCACAAGAACCGGCGCTGGCCGCAAGGCAGTTGAACCGGCATCTTTTGCTTCAATTACAACCAGGTACTTTACCTCTTTCAGGAATTAATGATGCAAGCGCTTTATCTTGAAATCAAAAATCTCATTATAACGACATTGAATCTCGACGAACTGACAGCTGACGATATTGATACCGAAGCGGCACTCTTTGGCGATGGATTAGGTCTGGACTCAATCGACGCCCTGGAGCTGGGGCTGGCGGTGAAAAACGAGTATGGCGTGGTCCTCTCAGCAGAGAGCGAAGAAATGCGTCAGCACTTCTTCTCCGTCGCCACGCTGGCATCGTTCATTCACGCGCAACGTGCCTGAGGATAGTCCGTTATGACCGAACAAAAAGCCATTTACGAAGAAGTCTCCTCACTGCTGGTCAAGCTGTTTGAAGTCGACCCGCAGGACATTAAGCCTGAGGCGCGCCTGTACGAAGATCTGGAGCTCGACAGCATCGACGCCGTCGACATGATCGTGCATCTGCAAAAGAAAACCGGTAAGAAAATCAAGCCGGAAGAGTTCAAAGCAGTACGCACCGTACAAGATGTCGTCGACGCGGTAGAACGCCTTCTCAAAGAAGCGTAATTCACCGTGTCGGGCACTCGCTCGCTGCCAGTCGTACAACTGCTAACAGGCCTACTGTTGTTGGCCTGGCCGTTTTTGATCTGGTTTGGCCTTGCGCATAACAGTCTGCACTGGTTGCTACCGTTGATGGCGCTACTCCTTTTTTTACGCTTTCGCCAGACCCGGCGACAGGCGGGGCCGTTGCGCGTCGTGACACAGGTCGTGGCGGTCGCGGGTATCACGTTGTGCATTGCCAGTTATCTGCTCAAAACGCATCAGTTGCTGCTGTTTTACCCGGTAGTGGTAAACGGCGTCATGCTGTCGGTATTTGGTGGTTCTCTGTGGTCCGCGATGCCCATTGTTGAACGCCTGGCGCGGCTGCGCGACCCAAATCTGCCCGAGGCAGGAGTACGCTACACACGCCGTGTGACACAAATCTGGTGCGCCTTTTTCATCATCAATGGCAGCGTTGCGCTCTTTACCGCACTGAATGGCGATATGACCCTGTGGACGACCTGGAACGGTATGGTTTCCTATCTGCTGATGGGAACATTGATGGTCGGCGAGTGGTTAGTTCGCCAACTAGTGATAAAACGAGATACCCAATGAAGCAGCCCCTCACACTTGCTCAATGGCTCTGTGACCTACGCCCAAACGACGTTCCTGTTGCGTGGCAGGAAGAGCATACCTGGACGCTGGGTCATCTGCGCCACGATGTGGCCCAGTTGATAACGTACCTGCAGCAGCAGGAAGGTGAGCGCTGGGCATTGTGCTTCGAGAACAGCTATTTATTTATCGTCGCGCTACTGGCCACGCTACATGCTGGCAAAACGCCGGTGATCCCTGGGCATTGTCGCGTTTCGTTGTTAAACGAGCAGCACAGGCTGTTTGACGGCGTACTGAGCGATAAAGCGCTGGAGTGGCAGGGAGTGCTGCGGGTGGTCAGTTCTGCCATGACACCCGTGACCCACGACATCACGTTTCCGGCAATACGCAGCGACGCCTTTGTGGAGCTGTTCACTTCCGGTTCGACCGGCCAGCCGAAACGCGTGATCAAACCGATCGCTCGTCTGGATAGCGAAGCGGCATTACTCGCGACGCGCTTTGCCGATCGTCTGGCAGGTTGCCGGGTGGTCGCGTCTGTGGTTCCGCAACATCTGTATGGTCTGACGTTCCGTATCTTCTTGCCGATGGCCTTAGGTCTGCCGCTGCACGCGGCAATGCTTTGGTATGCCGAACAACTGGCGGCGTTGAGCCATGAGCATCGGTATGCATTTATCAGCAGTCCGGCGTTTCTGAAACGCCTCGACCACCACCTGGCACCGCCGCCGGTCGAACTGATTCTGTCTGCGGGCGGTATGCTGCCCTGGCAAGACGTCACCCAGGCTGCTGACTGGCTGAATGTCTGGCCCGATGAGATCTACGGCAGCACTGAAACCGGCATCCTTGCGTGGCGTTATCGCCGTCAAGATGATGTGGCATGGCTGCCTTTTCCCGGCGTCAGATTTCAACCAGAAAATGACGCGTTTCGCGTATTTTCACCGCTAATTGCCGCTGATGATGGCCTGTTGCTGGATGATATTCTGCAATTTACTGAAAACGGTCAGTTTCGCCTGATGGGCAGGCGTGGGCGAGTCGTCAAGATTGAAGAGAAACGCATTTCACTCAGCGAAGTGGAGCAACGCTTGCTGGCACTGGACGGTATCTGCGATGTCGCGGCATTGCCGGTCTCACGCGGGGGGCGCCAGGGCGTTGGCGTCCTTCTGGTACTGGATGACAAAGCCCATCAACGCTGGATCGAGTGCGGAGGAAAACCGCAAGAACTGACCTGGCGACGTTCGCTGTTGCCCTGGCTGGAGCCGGTCGCCGTTCCCCGCTACTGGCGGGTGATTGATGAAATTCCGGTCAACAGTATGAACAAGCGTGTCTATGCGCAATTACAGGAGTTATTTCATGAAACCCCATGAAATCGAGCGCCATCAGGCACAGCCTCAACAGGCTGAGATTATTTTACATCTCGACCCTTCGCTGTTTTGGTTTAGCGGGCATTTTGCCGTGCAGCCACTGCTGCCAGGCGTTGCACAACTGGATTGGGCGATGCATTACGCCACCACGTTGCTGGTCCCTGGCTGGCGTTTTCACAGTATTCAGAACGTGAAGTTCCAGTCACCGCTATTGCCTGGAACCACCGTCACCCTGAGTCTGAGCTGGCAGGAAGAACGTCAGATGCTCTCTTTTAGTTACCAGCGCCACGACGGTGAAGCGCGCCATGCCGCCAGCAGTGGGAAGATTCGGTTATGCCGCTGACGTTTTCCCCGTGCGTGTTGATCCCCTGCTATAACCACGGCGCGATGATGTCGGGCGTATTGGAGCGTCTTCAGCCGTTCAATCTCCCCTGCATTGTAGTGGACGATGGCAGCGACAAAACCACACGAGATGAACTGGCACGCCTGGCGGCAGAATACCGCAATCTGACGTTAATTTGCCTGCCGGTCAACGCAGGCAAAGGCGCGGCGGTGATTAGCGGAATACAGGCGGCGGTAGATGCCGGGTTTAGTCATGCCGTGCAGGTCGATGCCGACGGGCAGCATGCCATTGAAGATATTCCCAGGCTGCTTGCATTGGCAAAAGAACATCCGACAGCGCTCATTTCCGGGCAACCGATTTACGATGATTCTGTTCCTCGCTCGCGCCTGTACGGACGCTGGGTAACCCACATCTGGGTGTGGATAGAAACGCTCTCGTTGCAGCTAAAAGACAGCATGTGTGGTTTCCGGGTGTATCCGGTGGCACCTACACTGCAACTGTCACAGCGCGTGACGCTCGGCAAACGGATGGATTTTGATACCGAAGTGATGGTGCGCCTCTACTGGCAAGGCAACACCAGCTATTTTATCCCAACGCGAGTCACCTATCCGCAGGACGGGCTATCCCATTTCGACGCGCTCAAAGACAATCTGCGCATTTCATTAATGCACACTCGCCTGTTTTTTGGCATGTTGCCGCGTATCCCCTCCCTGCTTTTTCGTCGTTCATCAACACACTGGGCGCAGCAGCAGGAAGTCAAAGGGTTGTGGGGAATGCGTCTGATGCTGCTGGTCTGGCGTTTACTCGGTCGCAAAGCCTTCTCCCTGCTACTGTATCCGGTAGTCGGCGTTTACTGGCTCACCGCATCAGCTGCCCGAAAAGCCTCTCAGAGCTGGATTAGCCGCGTACGGGCGCAACTGATCGCACGCCGGATGCCAGTACCGTCAAACCTGACCAGTTATCAGCATTTCCTGCGTTTTGGCGGCGCGATGTTGGATAAGATTGCCAGCTGGCGCGGTGAGCTGCACGTTGGCCGCGATGTTGTTTTTGCACCAGGCGCAGAAGAAACGCTAAATGTCAGCGACCCGCGAGGAAAACTGCTGCTGGCTTCGCATCTGGGTGATGTCGAAGCCTGTCGGGCACTGGCCCAACTACAGGGCAGTAAGACAATCAATGCGCTGGTATTTAGCGATAACGCCCAACGCTTTAAACAAATTATGGAAGAAATGGCCCCGCAGGCTGGGTTAAACCTGCTTCCGGTGAACGATATCGGCCCGGATACCGCCATTCTGCTCAAAGAGAAACTGGATCGTGGCGAATGGATAGCCATCGTCGGCGATCGCATCGCCGTCACTACCCAACGTGGCGGCGAATGGCGTGTCTGCTGGAGCCGCTTTATGGGACACGTTGCGCCATTCCCACAGGGCCCGTTCATTCTTGCGTCTATTTTACGCTGCCCGGTGGATCTGATTTTCGCCCTGCGCCAGCAGGAGAAGCTACATATCCACTGCGAACCGTTTGCTGACCCGCTGCTCTTGCCACGCGCCACCCGACAACAGGCATTACAACATACCGTCGATCGCTACGCCGAACGCCTTGAGCACTATGCACTTCAGTCGCCACTCGACTGGTTTAACTTTTTCGATTTCTGGCAACTGCCGGACACCAAAGACAAGGAGTAAAGGGTGCTTAACGATCCCCGCTTTACGGCTGAAGTCGAGCTGACTATTCCGTTTCACGACGTCGATATGATGGGTGTAGCGTGGCATGGCAACTACTTCCGCTATTTCGAGATTGCCCGTGAGGCACTGCTGAACCAATTCGATTACGGTTATCGGCAGATGAAAGAATCTGGCTATCTGTGGCCCGTGGTCGACACTCGCGTGAAGTATCGCAATGCCCTGACTTTCGAGCAGCGTATCCGTGTACGCGCCCAAATTAAAGAGTTCGAAAATCGCCTGCGTATCGGCTACGAAATTTTTGATGCTGAAACAGGGAAACGCGCCACAACAGGCTACACCATCCAGGTCGCCGTAGACGAAAAAAGCCGTGAACTGTGCTTTGTCAGCCCCGATATTCTGTTTGAACGGATGGGAGTGACACCATGAAATTATGGCCATTGCTCCTGCTGCTCGTCAGCCCTTTCGTCAGCGCCCTGACGCTTGACGCCCTGCAACAGCGTTTTACCGAACAACCGGTGGTTCGCGCCCACTTCGATCAAACCCGGACGATAAAGGATCTGCCGCAGCCGCTGCGATCTCAGGGCAACATGTTGATCGCCCGCGACCAGGGGCTGTTATGGGACCAAACCGCGCCGTTCCCGATGCAGTTGCTACTGGATGACAAACGGATGGTTCAGGCGATTAACGGTCAACCTCCGCAGACCATCACCGCGGAGAATAACCCGCAAATGTTCCAGTTTAACCATCTGCTACGGGCGCTATTCCAGGCGGATCGTAAGGTGCTGGAACAAAACTTCCGCGTGGCGTTTGCAGACTTAGGGGACGGTCGCTGGACGCTACGCCTGACGCCAATCACCACCCCGCTGGATAAGATTTTTGCGACGATTGATTTAGCCGGCAAGACCTACCTGGAGAGTATTCAGCTCAATGATAAGCAGGGCGATCGTACCGATATCGCGCTTTCCCAACACCAACTCACGCCAGCGCAACTGACCGATGACGAACGCCAACGCTTTGCCGCCCAGTAAACGCCCCGCGCTGCTATGGGGAGCCGCCTGCCTGATTCTGCTGGGCGTCCTGCTGACGCTGCTACCTCAGGCCCGGCTTAACAGCAGCGTGCTGGCCATGTTGCCAAAGCAGACACTGGGGGCCATCCCGCCGAGTCTGAACGAGGGTTTTATGCAGCGCCTTGACCGGCAATTGGTCTGGCTGGTGAGCCCCGGTAAACAACCGGACCCGACGGTGGCGCGCGACTGGCTGGCGCGACTGCAAAAATCGCACGCGCTGGCTCAGGTGAAAGGCCCGATGGATGCCAACAGCCAGCAGGCCTGGGGGGCTTTCTTCTGGCAACATCGTAACGGCCTGATAGATAACGACACCCGCGCCCGTCTGCAAAACGGCGGCGAAGCGCAGGCCCAGTGGATTCTGTCCCAGCTTTACTCGGCGTTCTCCGGCGTCAGCGGCAAAGAGCTACAAAACGACCCTCTCATGCTGATGCGCGGCTCGCAGTTGGCCATGGCTAAAAATGGGCAGCGTTTACGCCTGATGGACGGCTGGTTGGTCACGCAGGACGAGCAAGGCAACTACTGGTATCTGTTACATGGCGAGCTGACCGGTTCATCGTTTGATATGCAACAGACGCACCAATTGGTCACTACACTGAATACGCTGGAAGGTGAGTTCAAAACCCACTATCCGCAGGCACAACTGCTGTCTCGCGGGACGCTGTTCTACAGCGATTACGCCAGCCAGCAGGCGAAACAGGATATCTCGACCCTCGGCATAGCGACCGTGATCGGGGTGATCCTGCTCATCGTGGCCGTGTTTCGTTCGCTGCGTCCGCTGCTGCTGTGCCTGATTTCAATTGGTATTGGCGCGCTGGCGGGAACCGTCGTCACGCTGCTGATTTTTGGCGAGCTCCATCTGATGACGCTGGTGATGAGCATGAGCATTATCGGTATTTCCGCCGACTATACGCTCTACTATTTGACCGAGCGGATGGTGCACGGTGCAGAAACATCGCCATGGCAAAGCCTTGCCAAAGTACGCAATGCCCTGCTCCTGGCACTACTGACCACCGTGGCGGCGTATCTGATTATGATGCTCGCCCCCTTCCCCGGTATTCGCCAGATGGCGGTATTCGCGGCGGTGGGTCTGAGTGCCTCATGTTTGACAGTCATTTTCTGGCACCCCTGGTTGTGTCGTCGCTTGCCGGTGCGCCCGGTTCCGGCAATGGTGCTCATGCTACGCTGGCTTGCCGCCTGGCGGCGGAATAAGACAGTATCCGTTGGCCTGCCGGTGGCGCTGGCATTGTTCTCGTTGGCAGGCATGGCGACGCTACGCGTAGACGATGATATCTCCCAGTTACAGGCGCTGCCGCAGGGCATTCTCGCTCAGGAAAAAGCGATTACCGCCCTGACCGGGCAAAGCGTCGACCAGAAGTGGTTTGTCGTGTACGGCAAATCCGCTCAGCAAACGCTGGAGCGACTGGAAGCCTTTACTCCCGCGCTGGAAGAGGCAAAAAAAGACGGATTACTCAGCGGGTATCGCACCATTCCGCTCAATTCACTCACCCGGCAGCAGCAGGATCTCACCCTGTTAAAAGATGCCGCGCCCGCCGTCACAAAGGCCTTAAACAGCGCCGGACTGGCAACGGTGAACCCCGATCTTAGCGCCATGCCGGTCACCGTCGATGCCTGGCTTTCCAGCCCGGCCAGTGAGGGCTGGCGCTTGCTGTGGCTGTCGCTGGCGGACGGCGAAAGCAGCGTACTGGTTCCCGTTGAAGGCGTGAAACAAAGTGATGCTTTAAACACACTCAGCACGAAATATTCCGGCGTGGCGTGGGTGGATCGTAAGAGCAGCTTTGACAATCTGTTTGCCCTTTATCGCCATATTCTGACGGGCTTGCTGTGTGTTGCACTGGCAGTAATTGCCTGTGGTGCCGTGATTCGACTTGGCTGGCGTAAGGGCTTAATTAGCCTGGTCCCCTCCGTGTTATCTTTAGGTTGTGGTCTGGCGGTACTGGCCCTGAGTGGCCATGCGCTCAACTTGTTCTCACTGCTGGCATTGGTGTTGGTACTGGGAATTGGCATTAACTACACGCTGTTTTTCAGTAATCCACGCGGTACGCCACTGACGTCACTACTGGCTATCACGCTGGCGATGATGACCACGCTCCTGACGCTCGGCATGCTGGTCTTTAGCGCCACTCAGGCAATCAGCAGTTTTGGCATTGTGCTGGTAAGCGGCATTTTCACCGCCTTCCTGCTGTCACCGCTGGCGATGCCAACGAAAAGAGAGAAGAAAAAACGATGAGTAAACCGATATTTCGTTGGTTGAGTGGGCTTTTGCCGGATGGCGGCATTGTCGGTCAACACCAGCGCATCAATTGTAGGCCGGATAAGCACAGCGCCATCCGGCGGGGCCTGCTCGTCGCCACGTTACTGCTGGCCGGATGCGGCCACTCGCAGCCGGAACAGCAAGGCCGTCCGCAAGCCTGGTTAGAGCCGGGCGCTCGTGTGACGCTACCTGCTCCGGGGATTTCTCCCGCGGTGAATTCACAACAGCTGCTGACCGGAAGTTTTAACGGCAAAACTCAGTCGCTGTTGGTCATGCTTAACGCTGATGATAAGAAAATCACACTGGCCGGCTTGTCATCAGTTGGCATTCGCCTGTTCCTCGTGACTTACGATGAAAAAGGATTGCACACCGAGCAATCGATCATCGTTCCGCAACTGCCGCCCGCCAGTCAGGTGCTGGCTGACGTGATGCTCAGCCATTGGCCAATTAGCGCCTGGCAACCGCAATTACCTCAAGGCTGGAGGCTCGTCGATACGGGTGATACGCGTGAACTGCGCAATAGCCGCGGCAAACTGGTCACGGAAATCACGTATCTGAATCGAAAAGGAAAACGCGAACCGATCAGCATTGAGCAGCACGTATTTAAATACCACATCACCATTCAATACCTGGGTGACTGAGATGATCTACATTTCTGCCGTTGGCATGATTAACGCGTTGGGCAATAACACCGATGAAATAGCAGCCAACCTCACACGTGGCATCGCGCCGGGAATGCGCCCGCGCGCGAACTGGCTGCAAGGACACCCACCCGCCGTATTAGCAGGCGTAGACGGTGATCTGCCCGCGATCCCTCAGCAATTTAGCGCACATCGTTCGCGCAATAACCAGCTACTGCTGGCCGCACTGGCACAAATCCAGCCGCAGGTGGACGACGCTATCGCCCGGTTTGGCCGCGATCGTATTGCTGTCGTTCTCGGTACCAGCACCTCCGGTCTGGATGAAGGTGACGTTCACGTTGATCTAATACTCAACGACAAAGAGAGCACCGACTGGCGCTACCCGCAGCAGGAACTGGGCGATCCGTCGCGTTTTCTTAGCCACTGGCTGGCGCTGGATGGCCCGGCCTTTACGCTCTCAACCGCCTGCTCGTCCAGTGCGCGGGCTATCATGAGCGGACGTCGCTTAATCGAATCTGGTCTGGTCGATATCGCCATTGTCGGCGGTGCGGATACGCTAAGCCGAATGCCAATCAACGGATTCCACAGTCTGGAATCGCTCTCCCCAACACGATGCCAGCCGTTTGGCCGCGACCGCAACGGGATCACCATCGGCGAAGGTGCCGCATTGATGGTATTAACCCGCGAGCCACAGCCCATTGCACTCCTGGGTGTCGGCGAATCCAGCGATGCGTACCATATTTCGGCTCCCCACCCACAGGGAGAAGGTGCCATTCGCGCCATAGGCCAGGCGCTTAACGACGCAGGAATGACACCGGAACACGTGGGCTATATCAATCTGCACGGAACGGCCACTCCGTTAAATGATCAAATTGAATCCAACGTCGTGAGCACACTATTTGGCGACACGGTCCCATGCAGCTCGACCAAACACCTGACCGGCCACACGCTGGGCGCTGCGGGGATCACCGAAGTCGCGATCAGTATGCTGATTCTGCAACGCAACCTGCCACTGCCACCGCAGGATTTCAGCCAGTCACCGCGCGATGAAACATTGCCCCCCTGCGGCATCATTGAACAGCCGCAGCCGCTGACTCGTCCAGTAATCTTATCTAACTCGTTCGCCTTCGGCGGTAATAATGCCAGCATCCTGCTCGGGAGAATCTCATGAGCCACTATTTATCACCGGGCGATTATTTACCGCATGATGCACCGATGCTGCTCCTTGAAGAGGTCGTCAGTGTGGCGGACGAAACCGCCACCTGCCACGTGACGGTATCAGCAAACAGCGTACTGGCCCCTTTCCTCGACCCTGATGGCAATTTGCCCGGCTGGTTCGCACTGGAATTAATGGCGCAGACCATTGGCGTCTGGTCTGGCTGGCACCGCCAGCAACACGGTCAGGCGAGTATTGCGTTAGGTATGGTGCTGGGCGCACGCGAGTTAGTCTGTGCTGCGGGTGTTCTGCCTGCCGGGAAAAAGCTGAGCATCCATGTCAAATTGCTGATGCAGGATGCACGATTCGGTAGCTTTGAATGCGCCATTCAGGCAGACAACAAGACGCTGGCAACCGGTCGCGTCAACACCTTCCAGCCAACAGCAGAAGAAATTAACACGCTATTTCAACAAGGAGCGTCCACATGAGTCGTTCAGTTTTAGTTACGGGTGCCAGCAAAGGTATCGGTCGCGCCATCGCCAGACAACTGGCGGCAGACGGCTTTGTGGTCGGCGTGCACTATCATCGCGATGCGCAAGGTGCACAAGACACGCTGGAGGCTATCCTCGCCGCGGGCGGCACAGGGCGTCTGTTGACGTTTGACGTTGCCAATCGCGAGCAGTGCCGTGAAGTACTGGAGCACGATATTGAGGTTAACGGCGCATGGTACGGTATTGTCAGCAACGCCGGGGTGACGCGTGATGCCGCCTTCCCTGCACTCAGTGATAACGACTGGGATGCGGTGATCCACACCAACCTCGACAGCTTTTACAACGTCATTCATCCGTGCATTATGCCAATGATTAGCGCACGCCAGGGTGGTCGTATCATCACATTGTCTTCGGTATCCGGCGTGATGGGCAACCGCGGTCAGGTTAATTACAGTGCAGCAAAAGCCGGTATTATTGGCGCCACCAAAGCGCTGGCCATCGAACTGGCAAAACGCAAAATTACCGTAAACTGCATTGCACCAGGACTGATTGATACCGGGATGATCGAGATGGAAGAAGCCGCATTGAAAGAGGCGATGTCGATGATCCCCATGAAACGGATAGGTCAGGCTGAAGAAGTGGCCGGGCTTGCCAGCTATTTAATGTCGGATGTGGCGGGCTATGTCACTCGCCAGGTGATTTCCATCAATGGAGGGATGTTATGACACGTCGTGTCGTGATTACAGGCATGGGCGGAGTCACCGCCTTTGGGGAAAACTGGCAGGATGTCTCCGCCAGGCTATTGGCGTATGAAAATGCGGTACGCAAAATGCCGGAGTGGCAGGTTTATGACGGACTGCACACGCTGTTGGGTGCGCCGATCGACAACTTCACGCTGCCGGAACACTATACCCGCAAGCGCATTCGCGCCATGGGTCGCGTGTCGCTGATGTCCACTCGCGCATCAGAACTGGCGTTAGAACAGGCCGGACTGATTGGCGATCGGGTACTGACCAACGGTGAAACCGGAATAGCATACGGTTCCTCCACAGGCAGCACCGGGCCGGTGAGTGAGTTCGCGACCATGCTGACCGAGAAGCACACCAATAACATCACCGGCACGACCTACGTGCAAATGATGCCGCACACCACGGCCGTTAACACCGGATTATTTTTCGGCCTGCGTGGGCGAGTCATCCCGACATCCAGCGCCTGCACCTCCGGTAGCCAGGCCATTGGTTACGCATGGGAAGCCATCCGTCACGGCTATCAAACGGTGATGGTTGCCGGTGGTGCAGAAGAACTGTGCCCTTCCGAAGCCGCCGTATTTGATACGCTGTTCGCCACCAGCCAGCGCAATGACGAACCGAAAACCACCCCCTCCCCATTCGATGAAAAACGCGATGGTCTGGTCATCGGAGAAGGTGCTGGTACGCTGGTGCTGGAAGAGTTGGAACACGCTAAAGCACGCGGAGCAACGATTTACGGTGAAATCGTCGGCTTTGCCACTAACTGCGATGCAGCCCATATCACCCAGCCACAGCGCGAAACGATGCAGATTTGCATGGAAAAATCGCTGAGCATGGCCGGTATTAGCGCCCAGGATATCGGCTATATTTCCGCGCACGGTACCGCAACCGATCGTGGCGATATTGCAGAAAGTCAGGCGACTGCCGCAATTTATGGTGATAATGTGCCGCTATCCTCGCTTAAAAGCTATTTTGGGCATACCCTTGGCGCTTGTGGCGCACTGGAGGCCTGGATGAGTCTGCAAATGATGCGTGAAGGCTGGTTTGCGCCTACGCTGAATTTGAGTCAGCCAGATGCCAATTGTGGCGCGCTGGATTACATTATGGGTGAAGCCCGCAAGATTGATTGCGAGTTTTTGCAGAGCAATAACTTTGCGTTTGGCGGCATCAATACTTCTATCATCATCAAACGTTGGCCGTGATATGTACCGGATCGTTCTAGGGAAAGTTTCTGATTTAAGCACCGGCGTACTGCCTCATGCGCTCTATGAGCAGGCACCGCAGGGTGCTCGCCGCGCACGCTGGCTGGCGGGCCGCGTGCTGCTTTCCCATGCCCTTTCGCCATTGCCTGATATCGTCTACGGCGAGCAAGGAAAACCGGCCTTTTCAGCCGACACGCCGCTGTGGTTCAATCTTAGCCACAGCGGTGATGACATTGCTCTGCTGCTTAGCGACGAAGGGGAAGTGGGCTGCGATATTGAAGTCGTGCGCCCGCGCGAAAACTGGAAGACACTGGCAAATACGGTGTTCAGTCTCGGGGAACATGCCGAAATCGAAGCAGAACATCCGGAACACCAACTGGCGGCTTTCTGGCGCATCTGGACGCGCAAAGAAGCCATCGTTAAGCAGCGTGGCGGCAGCGCCTGGCAAATTGTCAGCGTCGATAGCACTACGCTGACAACCTCGCTCTCCGTTAGCCAGTGCCAGCTCGACACCCTGAGTCTGGCCGTGTGCACGCCAACGCCATTTACCCTGACAGCCGACGCCGTGCAGAGGCTGTAACTCCCGCATTCCCTGTGCGCCGACGCGCGACATGAAAGGTTAACTGCAGATGCAACGAGTCACCATTACTCTCGATGACGATTTACTGGAAACGCTGGATAGCCTGAGCCAGCGCCGTGGTTACAACAACCGTTCTGAAGCGATTCGCGATATTTTGCGTGGCGCACTGGCGCAGGAAACGACCCAGGAGCATGGCACTCAGGGCTTCGCGGTACTCTCGTATGTTTATGAACATGAGAAGCGTGATTTGGCCAGCCGCATTGTTTCGACGCAGCACCATCACCATGATTTGTCGGTCGCTACGCTACACGTTCACATCAACCATGACGACTGCCTGGAAATCGCCGTGCTGAAAGGCGATATGGGCGATGTGCAGCATTTTGCCGATGATGTGATTTCCCAACGCGGCGTACGTCATGGTCATTTGCAGTGCCTGCCGAAAGAAGAGTAATTGCCTGTTTCGTTGCCGGATGGCGGCTGCGCCTTATCCGGCCTACGTAGGCCGGGCAAGCGAAGCGCCCCCGGCAATGATGATTACGCCATCGTGCCAATCGTCTTGCGAAAGCGTAACAACGCTATCAGGAAAAACGCGCTGCCAATCGCCAGTAGCGTCAGGAACTGCGGCCAGACGATGCTGAACCCAGCCCCACGATAAAGGATCGCCTGCGCCAGGCTGACAAAGTGGGTGGTTGGCATGGTTAGCATGATGTCCTGCACGGCCTGCGGCATACTTTCACGCGGCGTAGAGCCTCCTGAGAGCATCTGTAACGGCAACAGCACCAGAATCATCAGCAATCCCAGTTGCGGCATCGATCGTGCCAGCGTCCCCATAAAAATACCGATCGAGGTAGTGGCAAACAGGCTCAGCGCCACACCCAGCATAAATAGCGGTATCGAGCCTTCAATCGGCACGCCGAGTACCCCTTTCACCATCAACATCAGCGACAACCCGGAAACGATCAACACCACCAGCCCCATCGACCAGATTTTTGCCATCATGATTTCAAACGGTGTCACCGGCATCACCAGCAGGTGCTCTATCGTCCCGTGCTCACGTTCGCGGATCAGCGCCGACCCGGTGAGCACAATCGCCAGCATGGTAATGTTGTTGATGATCGCCATCACCGCGCCAAAACGGGCAGGTTCCAGATTCGGGTTAAAGCGCATGCGCATTTCCAGCGCCACCGGCGGCTCAGTGTTATCACGGTAACGCGCCACAAAGCTGTTCACTTCGCCACTGATGATATTCTGGATATAGCTGTTACCGGTAAACGCCTGGCTCATTCGCGTGGCGTCCACGTTAACCTGAATATCCGGCTGTCGTCCTGCCAGCACATCGCGCTGAAAATCAGGCGGAATATTCACAGCAAAGGTATAGCGTCCGGCATCCAGCCCGGCATCCATTTCATCGGCAGTGATCATCTCCGGCGGTAAAAACCACGGGCGATAAAAGCTGTTCACAATGCGGTTCGACAGCTGCGACTGGTCCATATCGGCGATAGCAATCGGCGCAAGATGCAGCGACCCAGGCAGCACCGTCGCAGAAGAGTAAACCGATACCGTGAAGGCGAAGACAATCAGCGTCAGCATCGCTTTGTCGCCCAGCAGGCTGCGCAACTCTTTGATACCAAGATTATAAATATTACGTAATCGGCGCATCACCCCTCCTGTTTTTTCAGCAGTAACACGCTCAGACCGATCACCACCGGAATGGCGATTGCCAGCGGGATAAACAGCTGCCACAGATCCATCAGATCCAACGCTTTAGAGAACGTTCCACGCGCGATGGTCAGAAAATGACTGGTCGGGTAAATTTCACCAATCCACCGGCCCGGCCCTTCCAGCGAAGCCACCGGGTCGATCATCCCGGAAAACTGCGTTGCTGGGATCAGCGTGATAATCGCGGTACCAAAAATGGCGGCGATCTGGCTTTTCATAAACGTGGAGATTAACAGCCCCAGTCCGGTAGCAATGGTGACGTACAGCAGCGCGGCCAGCGTCAGGGTTAAAAAGCTCCCCTTATGCGGCACACCGAACACAAACACCGACAACGCGCACAGCAGCAGGAAGTTAAGCATCCCCAGCACGATGTACGGCAACTGTTTGCCGAGTAAAAACTCGCTGCGGGTCGTGGGGGTAACGTACAGATTGATAATCGATCCCAGCTCTTTTTCGCGCACCACGCTGAGTGCGCTGAGCATGGAAGGGATCATCATCAACAGCAGCGGGATCACTGCCGGAACAATCGCCGGCAGGCTCTTCACATCCGGGTTATAGCGATAACGCGTCTCAATGGTCATCAGCCCGTTCTGACCACTGGCATTGGGCTGACGCGCCATCACATCCTGCAGCCAGGTCTGGTGCATGGCCTGTACGTAACCCCTTACCGTTTCGGCCCGGCTCGGCATCGCGCCATCAACCCAGACGCCAATCTTCACCGGCGTGCCACGCGCAATATCGCGGCCAAAGTTAGGTGGAATTTCTATCGCCACCGCCACTTCGCCCGAACGCATTCGCTTGTCCAGCTCGTCATAGCTGGTAAGCGGCGGCTGCTCGATAAAATAGCGCGATCCCGCCAGATTCAGCGTCCACGCCTGGCTGCTGACGGTCTGGTCACGGTCGAGTACGGAGAAACGCAGATTTTCCACGTCCATGCTGATGCCGTAGCCCATGATCAGCATCAGAATCACCGTCCCCATCAGCGCCAGCGTTGAACGCACCGGGTCCCGCCGCAGCTCCAGCGCTTCCCGTCGGCTGTAGCTGAATAATCGCCGCAGGCTAAAGCCCTGGCGTGGCGGCGGACTGTTTTCATGCACCACCGGGGCCGCCGCTTGCGAAAGCGTCGCTTCCGGCGCCGGGCCTGCTGCTTCCTGTAGCCAGGAGATAAACGCCTCTTCCAGGTTGGCTGCGCCGCGTTGTTTCACCAGCTCCTGCGGCGTACCACTGGCGAGCACTTTTCCGGCGTGCATCAGCGACATACGGTCGCAGCGCTCCGCCTCATTCATAAAGTGGGTAGAGATAAAAATGGTGACTTTATCCTGCCGCGACAGATCGACCATCAGTTGCCAGAACATATCTCTCGCCACCGGATCAACCCCGGAGGTCGGTTCGTCGAGAATCAACATTTCCGGGCGATGAATCACCGCCACGGCCAGCGACAGGCGCTGACGAATACCCAGCGGTAAGGCACCAGGCAGCACGTCTTCAACATCGGTCAGCGAAAAGCGTTCGCTCATCTCTTGCACGCGTCCGGGGATTTCCGCTTCGGGGATATGGAACAGCCGAGCATGAAGCTCAAGGTTTTGCCGCACGGTCAGTTCGCTGTAGAGCGAAAACGCCTGCGACATATAGCCCACCCGACGGCGGGTATCGATATTTTTCGGGTCAACTGCTTGCCCAAATAGCCACGCCTCACCTTCGCTTGCGGGCAGCAGTCCGGTGAGCATCTTCATGGTGGTGGATTTACCGCAGCCGTTGGAGCCGAGAAAGCCGAAGATCTCCCCGCGGGGAATGCGAAAGTTAACGTGGTCAACGGCGACGAACTTGCCGAAGCGCATGGTCAAATCTTTCGCCTCAATGGCGACCTCTTCCTGCTCGGCGTGATAAGGCGGGATCACGACCGGCTTGTGCGCCTGACGCTGCGCTTGCGGTAACAGCGCGATAAACGCCTGCTCCAGCGTGGCGCTGTTCGTTTTTTCGCGCAACTGCTGCGCGCTGCCGGTGGCTAATACCTCACCCGCGTTCATCGCCACCAGCCAGTCAAAGCGCTCGGCTTCTTCCATATAGGCGGTGGCAACCAGCACGCTCATATTGGTCTGACGCTGGCGAATGCTGTTAATCAGATCCCAGAACTGGGCACGTGACAGCGGGTCTACCCCAGTGGTGGGTTCATCAAGAATGAGCAATTCCGGGTCGTGGATTAACGCACAGCACAGCCCCAGCTTTTGTTTCATCCCGCCCGAGAGTTTCCCGGCTGGGCGGTCGCGAAACGGCGCCAGCCCGGTGCTGTTCAGCAGTTCGGTAATGCGCGCTTCACGCTCTGCTTTGTCATGGCCAAACAGCCGGGCAAAGAAGTCGACGTTCTCATACACCGACAGCGTGTGGTACAGGTTTTTACCCAGCCCTTGCGGCATCCAGGCAATACGCGGGCAGACATCACGACGATGCTTCGGATCGCGCATGTCGCCACCCAGCACCATCACGTTACCCTGTTCAATCACCCGCGCACCGGAAATAAGCGACAGCAGGCTCGATTTTCCGACGCCATCCGGGCCAATCAGGCCCACTATACAGCGGGCGGGGATATCCAGCGTGATATTGTTCAGCGCGACCGTTGTCCCGTAATGCTGACTCACGCCGTCAAGGTGCGCCACAGGAGGAACGGGAACCAGCGCCAGATGCGTCATTGCGGCAACCTCACCACCAGGGAGTCAGGCCAGGCGCGGCTTTCATCCAGACGCACCCAGGCCATGCCCGGCAGACCGGTTTTCACGTACTCCAGATGCTGTTGTAACAGCTCCGGTGGGATACGCGCTTTCACGCGGAACATCAGTTTTAGCCGCTCATCACTGGTTTCAACCGTTTTCGGCGTAAACTGCGCGACGCTGGCGACAAAGCTGATGGTCGCCGGAATTCGCAGATCCGGCGCGGCATCCAGCACCAGTCGCGCTTCACCGCCAATCTTCAGCAGGCCAGCCTGTTCGGTCGGCAAGAAGAATGTCATGTAGACATCGCTGAGATCGACCATATTCAGCACGCGCCCGCCAGCGGACAGCACTTCGCCCGGTTCAGCCACGCGGTACTGCACGCGACCATCGCGCGGAGCTTTAAGCTCGCTGTCATCGATATCTGCCGCAATGCGTCGTTCGGTGGCCTGTGCAGCCTCGACCCGGGTTTGCGCCTGGATAATACTGGTGCGGGCGGCTTCAATCGCCGCTTTCGCGGCAGAGACCTGCGCCTTTGCCGATTCCAGCGCAGCACGCGCACTTTCAGCGGCGGCGCGGTCGTCATCCAGTTGTTGCTCAGACACCGCACCACGCTGGGACAGTGAACGGGAGCGCACGTGGCGTTTAGAGACCGACTGCAGCTCTGCTTCACGCTGTTTGACTACCGACTGCGCAGCGCGCATTTCACTTTGCCGCTGTTCCAGCAGCGCCCGTGCCGCCGCCACCGCACTTTCCGCTTCTTTGATTTGCGCGACCGCTTCCAGTCGCTGCTCGTGCAGCACGCGGGTATCCATTTTCGCCAGCACCTCGCCCTGGCGGACAAACTGCCCTTCCGACACGAGGATCGTATCAATACGCCCGGCAATTTTGGTGGCGATATCCACTTCAGTGGCTTCAATTCGGCCATTGCTGGCTGCAAACCCTTCAGGTATCCCCGCAGGACGTAGCATCCACCATGCTATCGCGGCCACCACCACCAGGATGCCCGCACCCCACCACACCAAATGACGCTTAAACTTATCCATATTCGACCCGCCGTAATCCCTGTTATCAAACGATGCGTGTCACAAAACCCACTGAACCGCTATTCAGTGAGAGATTCCATCCGGGATGAGAAGGAATGAAAAACGATGGCCAAGGAGCGGACAGGCGTTAAGGCAACGCTTACCGCGAAGGAAGTGAATGACGAAAATGCTGTGAAATCGGGTAGTAATGTTGTCATCATCAGCGTTCCTGGCCGGAAATGAAACACGCATACTCATAACTGCTATCTATTGAATACTAACACCTGGATTCGATATGTCTATTCGGTTGTTCTCGTGATGTCATCGGCCAAAACAGTGTCCGGCAATCCGCTCGCCGGACACGCTTCTGGCGAGTGTTCTGTTTAAAACGCGTGTTGGTATAGCCGCAACGCATCGTCTGCCGTGAGCGGAACGGGGTTGTTATCCAGAAGACGAGTCTGCTGCATGGCATCCTGAGCCAATATCACCAGCGTTTCAGCAGGTATATCGACATCGCGCAGCCTTTTCGGTGCACCAGACTCAGCAACAATGCGTACCATCGCAGCAATAAATGTCGCGGCATCTTTCTCCGTATCCCCCGACACCTCCTCGCCAATGACAGCAGCCAGCTCGGCATAGTACGGCGCAGCGACTGGCGCATTAAACTGCAGCACCGGAATCAGCATCAGCGCATTCGACAAACCATGTGGAATATGATGGCGAGCCCCCAATGGATAAGCCAACGCATGCACCGCCCCCACGGGAGAGTTAGCGAAAGCCTGACCTGCCAGCATTGCCCCCAACAACACACACTCTCTGGCTTCCCGATTGTGGCCATCATGGCAGGCAGTCACCAGATGGCGGCTAATTAAGCGTAATGCTTCCCGTGCCAGCGCATCCGAAATCGGGTTCTTCTTATGTTTACCGGTATAAGCCTCAATGGCATGAACCATCGCGTCGATGCCAGCCGCCGCCGTATGAACCGGAGGAAGTCCAAGCGTCAATTGCGCATCCAGCAGCACCAGGTCGCCATATAGCTGTGGTGCGACAATCCCCATTTTGCTGTCATCATTGGTCGTCAAAATCGAAATATTAGTGACTTCTGATCCCGTCCCTGCCGTGGTAGGGATGTTAATCAACGGCAGACGCTGCCCGGACACTTTGCCAATACCGTAAAGCGCCTGCAGATCTTGCTCTGAGTGGATTAACACGGCCACCAGCTTCGCGACATCCAGCGAGGAGCCGCCGCCCAGACCAATGACCATGTCGCAATGGTCATCACGAGCAACCTGTAAAGCTTCCCGGACAAGACGTTCCTGCGGATCGGGTTGGACCCGATCATAGACCGTCACCTGAAACCCTGCCTCTTGCAGGCTATGCAAAACAGGCGGCAGAATCCCGGCTTTGACCAGTCCGGGGTCGGTCACCAACAACACGCGACGCGCGCTAAATCGCGGCTGAATAATCTCCCCTACTCGTGATGCTCCCGCCCACCCGACGATAATTTCCGGTACAGTTGAAAACGTAAAATCCTTCATGACAGTGTTCATTGATGTACTCCTGGTAGTAAAAATGGCCAGCTTTTAACTACGCGGTGCATCGGCATGAGTGAGAAAGCTTTTCACCTCTTTACGCTCAAGCAACGGGTTGATAATCCCAACGCCAATACGTTGAAAATGCTCCGTTTGTCGGTGAATTTCGAGACCTTGTGCGCAACGATAAGTCTCAATAATCACAAAGCGATCGCCGTCTTCCGTGGAACGGAAAAACTCATAGGTGATGTTTTCAGGCTCCTGACGCGAGGCATCCGCAAGCAGTCTGAGCGCATCATTGACCTTGTCCCCCATTCCCTGACGAGAAAAATAATGTGCAATAACAAAAAGTTGTGAATTCTCCATAGTCGGGCTCCCGGTGTTCTAACGGTGAAGGTCTATATCCCATAACGCGCTATCACTGCTCGAAACAGCTATCGCGCCGTGTAACAGCGCCGTTTGAGCATGTTCCTCGTTACAGACGAAGCCTGATGCCACTATCGGCGGCAACACATTACGGTCAGCCTGTGAGAGTAACGGCAACATCTGCGCAGGCATCAGTTGCACGTAATCGGGTTCGCTTTGTTCTACGACTTTCAGGCTACGTAACCAGGTGGAACGGTCGGTGACAAAGATTTTCTGCATCGTCACCAGTCCACACTTTTTCGCACGCTGCACGGTTTGTAAACGCGTCGAAAGCAACCCCATCGCTCCCATTTCGGCCACATAATCAATGCCGCCCTTATCCTGGGACAGCCCATTGCAGCTGTCGATATTCACGATGACGTACTTCCCCGCCTTCGACAGCAGTTCTATCACCGGATGGAGCTTAATCAGGTCAATATTGGCAATAATGCAGACTTCTGCCTTGCTGGACAGCGCGGTTTTCAATTGCTCAATACCGTAAATCGCCATGATGACGGGCTGGCGTGCCAGGAGCACGCCAAGATTTTTGATCATTTTTGACCTGCCTGATGTGAAGGAAGATCGACGCTTAACCCCAGTTTGCCAGGGTTAAGGATATTTTTCGGATCCAGCGCGTATTTGATATCCGCCAGAACGGAAAGCGATTCGCCTAAAGAAGCCTGCATATAAGGCGAACGCAGGAGACCCACACCATGATGGTGGCTAAGGGAGGTGTTGTGCTTAATTAGCACCGCATTCGCTGCATCCCATGCTGCACGATACCAGGCCGCACGTTGCTCAATCGCCACATCACCGCGCAATGAGAAATAGAGGCATGCACCGTCGATGTAGGCGTGAGACTGATGCGCTGAACCGGCCAGCGTGCCGGGTACGGCGTTAATCGCAGCCACCACATCATCATACACGTCGCTAAGATCGCGCCAACGTCCCACCATTTCCAGTGTATCCGCCACCAGACCCGGGCTCTTTTTAAAGCCTTCAGCACTTTTTCCGGTCAGATATCGGGTGTCCAGCCAGCGTTCAAAAATAGCCTCGCCGTCGAGTTGTTGTCCGCTGCGTTGGCACACACGTTCGCTGATAGCCAGCACCGCATCGACAATCTCAGGCTCCCCCTCATCCGCAATCAACAGGACATTGGTCTCTGGCAGACCAAACTGCACGCCACTTTCCAGGTTATCGTACAGGCGCAACGCTGCGGGGTTCGCGCCATGCTGTAAAATTTCACGGCATGCCTCCAGTCCACTGGCGAAGCTGGAGAATCCCCAGGCGATGGCACGGCCATAGTCAGGTAATCGATGCAGTTTCAGACGCACACGGACAATCACACCCAATGTGCCTTCAGAACCAATAAAAATCTGCTGTAAATCAGGCCCCGTTGCGCTACGCGCATAGCCACCCACGGTGATTAAGCGGCCATCGGCAAGGACGACATCCATCCCATAAACCATATCTTCAATTTTGCCGTAGCGGGTCGACAGCTGTCCCGCGCCACGACAGGCCACCCAACCGCCCACGGTACTGATACCAAACGATGACGGCCAGTGGCCCATCGTCATGCCGTACTCTTTTTGGATAGTTTGTTCAAAAATGTCGCCGAACATGCCGGCTTCAACGTCAACAATCTGGCTTTGTGGATCGAAGTCGATAAGTTTGTTGAGTTCGCAAACGTCCAGCACAATGCCCCCCCGCAACGGCAATGCGGCACCAGTGACGTTACTGCGCCCAGCGGAAACCGTAACCGGGATTGCCAACGCATTCGCCAGACGCATCACATCCTGAATTTGTTCTACCGTAGAGACACGTACAATCGCCCCTTTTGACGTGGCCGGTGCGCCCTGGGTTTCCGCAATCATCGATCCGGCCCACCAGTCGCGGGTCCAGGTAATCACATCAGACTCCGACGTCAGCACCTCATCTGCAATGACCCGCAGCCGATCAAACGTTGCCTCGCTCATCGCCACCGGATCAATCTGCATCCCTTTCGCGCCACCGCTGCTTTTGATATCCGTCGCCCATGCCGGGCGTGTGTGTGCACCTACCGTATAATTTCCACGGTTGTAACCGCGTTTAATCGCTTCTTTACTGATCATTCGGATGTCCCCATAAGTGTTGATTTTTCATGTTTAATTGCCGCCTGATAGCTGGCTACCTGCCGGGCCACCTGTTCAGGCTGAAGCTTGAGCTCTTGTTGCAGAATTTCCCCCACGCGTTCCGCAGCATTCGCTGACGCATCACGAGCCATCAGACGGGCACGAATTCGGCGCGATAACACATCATCAATGGTACTGGCGAGTTCATGGCGCACGGCATACACCACCTCCGCTTCGGTATAGGGGAGACCTTCCACAATTGGCTTTGCCAGTAAGGGATTGGACTGGATAAGGTCACTGACAAAATGCGCTTCAGTCCCGTAGCGCTCCCCCAGGTGCGCAGACAAACCGCCCGATGCCAGAATCGCCTGCGGGTCATAGCCCGCCGCCCCCAGCAACCAGGCGGTTTTGGTTGAGCAGGCCTTTTTACGGCCGAGTATTTTGCTGGCGGCATCGATGGTCTCTTCTGCCATATGACGTGATGTCGTCAGTTTGCCGCCGACAATCGTAATCAGACCATCTGCCGCAACCGTGATTTCATGATTACGTTTCATCTCAACGGTCTTGCCTCCCGCCGTCCCCACAAGAGGGCGGCAACCGGCGATACTTCCCACCACGTCTTCCGGGCGGAGATCGGTTTTCAATGCCGAATTCGCCCCTTCCAGCAGAAAGTCCAGTTCAGCGCGATTGCAGTGAACATCATTGAGATCGCCCTGATAATCTTCATCCGTGGTACCCAAATAGGAAACGTTGCCCCAACGGGTGATCGTCGCACGGCGACTGCGCCCGGCAACCGGGATCGTCACCGTGCAATCATTGCGGATCTTCATCCACGGAATAGCAACATGTACCCCCTTGGCAGGACGGATATTCAGCGGCGATGCATCACCTTTTTTCAGTCCATTCCAGTCACGCAGCCAGACGCCCGTCGCCATGATGACAACCCGCGCGTTGACCTGAATTTCTCTGCCATCGGCATAAACGATGGCCCCATTCACTTTGCCGTGCCGGTCACGCGTGGTTTCGATGACTTCCGCGTGGTTGGTCACCACCGCGCCATGAAACGCCGCCGTGCGCACCAATGCCAACGTCAGTCGGGCATCGTCGACGCGGGCATCGAAATACATAAAACCACCGGATAGCTGTTCTTCTTTGAGCGTCGGGCAATGCGACAGCACTTCCGCAGGGGTCAATTTTTGGTGAAGGATGCCTTCCCGCCATCCTCCCGCAAGGTCGTAGGTCCAGAGCAGGCTTTCAAATGCAGCGGACATCCGCTTGTCGAATACGCCATTTTTATCGAGCACCGGGAATAAAAAGGGTAACCGTTGCACCAGATGACGGGCATTCCTCCGCATACGCTGGCGTTCGAGTAAAGAGTGGCGAACCAGTCCCAGATTTCCTTGTTCGATATAGCGCAGACCGCCGTGTACCATTTTCGATGACTTTGATGAAGTGCCTGAGGCAAAGTCACTTTTCTCAATCAGCGCCACCCGGTAGCCACGCAGGCTGGCATCCAACGCCGCGTAGGCTCCGGTTACGCCACCACCGACAATCAGAATGTCGTAGGTGTCGCTTTCCAGTCGATCCAGTTGTTCAGCACGCTGGAGACGTAATGGCTCTGCACCGTACATCTCACTACAGGTTTTGTTGGGCTTTCGCGAAGGGAAAAACTTCATGAGTAAGTGTGCTCCTGATTAGCTGAGGTGAGGCTGTCGGCGGCTTCCATTTCGAGTGCAATACGCATCGCCCAGCGATTAATTTTTTGTTCGCGAAGGTCATGACTGATTTTTGGCTCAAATAGCCGCGCGGTTTTTAGCATGGCGCAGGCATCCGACAGCGAGTCCCACAGCAGCCCATCGGCACCGGCCAAAAACGCAACGCCACGTAAACTTGCCCGCGCCGTTTCGGCCATTCGCCGCACGGGAATACCGCTAAGATCGGCCTGGATTTGCAATAACGTATCGCTATTTGATAACCCTCCCCCGACCACCAACTCTTTTGTGGGGATCCCAGTTGCCGCTTCATTTGCGCGAATACAGGCCGCGACCGAATGCGCAATCCCTTCCAGAATCGCGTAGGCCACCTGCGAGCGCGTGGTCGAAATTGAGATACCGTTCAGGGACGCACGGGCATGAGGCTGGAGATGGGGTACGCGTAGCCCCGTTAGCGCCGGAATAAAACTTACGCCACCCGCGTCGCTAGCCTGCGCGGCCAGTTCGCTGATGTGTTCAGGTGAGTCAAACCAATGCAGCTTTTCGCACACCCAGTTGAGCGCCGAACCGGTAGTGGGGACAAAGGTTTCGACAGAGAAATGCGAAAGCCCTTTTTGGCGACGCGCCGTCATGGTGAGCGTACTTTCACAACCCTTTTGCAATGTTGGTACCGTTGGCCCCATCATTAAATCAACAAAGCTGCCAGTGCCATGCATACAAAAAGCCTGCCCTCGCTCGGTACACCCCAGCCCAATTGCCCCTGCAAACTGATCCCCTGCACAGGCCAGGATTGGCACGCTAATCCCCAGAATATCTTCACGCGTGGTGCCGAAGTCATCGGCATCATCATGTAATTCAGGCAGCAATGACGCCGGAAAGCCCAGCGTCTGTAGCCATGGCAAATGATAGTGATGCTCTTTGAGGCAATACGCGCCAGCAGAGGTGGCATTTGTCGGAGTGGTGACACTTTTTTTCTCCTGCGCCAAATGCCAAAGCAACCAGCTATCAACGGTACCAAAGACCAGTGTTCCAGCCTGATACGCCTTCGCCACCGCAGGCGTATTGGCAAGATGGTGCGACGCCCAAAGATAAGGAGAGCGTATCCCAACCGGTCGCCCAATCAGCGGCAGCAGTTTTGCATCCCATTCAGGGGCTAGCTGGGCCAGTTCATCCGTGAAACGCGCATCCTGCCAGACCATCGCCGGAGTTAATGCCTTGCCCGTTTGCGCATCCCACAGCACTGCCGTTGAGCGTTGGGTCGCAATCGCCAGCGCCACAATGCGCATCTTGTTGCATTGCGCGCTCGCTATCGCTTTGCGACAAACCTCAATAGTGGCCTGCAAGACCTCATCAGCATCTTGTTCCACCACACCATGACGCAGACTACTGACCTGAAGCGGCTGGTATTCCAGGCAGTGAACCTGGCTATTTTGTGCAACAACTGCCGCACGGGTCCCCGATGTACCTTCATCGATAGCCAGAATGACATCTTCGTATTCACTCATTTCGTACTCCTGTTTGATTCTGGGGCCATCGACTCTGGATAAGGTGAATGGGGTGATTCGAACTGCGGTGCACCTGGCTCGTTATCCGGCTGAATAGTGGTGCGAGTGGGGTCCCACGGAATAACAAAACAGATAATGCTCGCAAACAGCGGCACGGCAGACATGATCAGGAAGGTCGTTTGCAGGCCATACAAATCACGGAAGACCGGGAAAATAAACAGCCCAAGCGCCGCACCTATTGCTCCGAGCGCACCGACCACGCCGTTCGCACCAGCCCGCAGTTCACTGCGAAAAGAGAGTGACGACAGGCTTTTCCCGTTTGCACCAGGTCCGCCAGAGTGGCAAAGAATAAACAGTGCAGGGACCAACAAAGAGGCCCAAAGTGGCATAGTGTCACTGAACAGACCCAGCGTGAGTAGCACGAGGAAGGCCACGGCAAAGCCGATCGCCGAGGAGCGGCGCAACCCCAGACGGCGGCCAATCGCGGGAGATAAGAAACCGCCGACGATACCGAAAACGTTAAAAAATAGTGAACACAAGGTTGCATAAACAAAGTTTTTACCAAACATCGCAGCACTAATAACCGGCAAATACCAGCCCACACCGAAATATTGGATCGACTGACAGATTTGAACGGTCGAAGCCAGAATCGTACGTGGTAAATAGACGCCACGAAATATTAACAGCACATTTTTTGCACCTTTTTCAGCCTGCCCAATAACGGGTTTCTGTTCTGCTTTCGGCGCCAGAATAAATTGGTCACCGTATATTTTATTCATGGCAACGATAGCTTCAGGTAATCGGGATTTCCTTGCCAGCCAAACCGGGCTTTCCACTAAATAGCGGAACTGGAAAAATAGAACGATGAGTCCACATAACGCCGTTACAGCAATAGAATAACGCCAGATGGCATCACCTACGTCCCATGAGTAAAACATCAGCGCTAATACCAAATTTAAACAAACGGCAACATACCAGACACCCTGCCAGGTATTTAGACGGCTTTTGAGTTTCACAGGCGTGAACTCTGCCAGCATGGCCATTGCCACAGCAAAGTCCATCCCGTAAGAGACACCAACAAAGAAGCGACCTACGATAATCGTGCTAAAACTGGAAGATGACATCACCAACAAAGCACCAATCACCGCCATTATTTTGGCAATAATCAGCGGTGGCACACGACCCCAGCGATCGGCTATCCAGCCACCAATCGGGTTAAATAATATGGCGACCCAGGATGAAAATGAGGTGAGTAGTGCAACTTCGGTCGCAGTAAGATTTAAATTGCGGGTCATTGGGTTTAATCCAGCACTGAGGGCTGAATTTGAAAAAGCATCAAGAAAAAGACCGCCTAGTGCCAACCACCAAATAACACCAGCTCTGCCACTGATTTTTCCCCTGGCATCGATGCAATTAATAACATCATCTACACCACGGATTTTTATCGGATTTGAGAATGAACATGCGGACATGGCTTTCCCCTTCATAATATTCGGAAGAAGGTCGCCATTAGCTAAAAAAATGCAATAAGAGACCATCTTAATTTCACAGATAGTCTCTTATCTAAAATCTGTATTTTTCCACTCTAGAAGGTAACCCAAAGCGTGTCAAAGCGACTTTTAGTCCCATCGTTGATTCTGTGACATGTAGCTCAAATGTTAATGAAACATTACAAAAAGAGGTCGTTATGAACCCTTTTTCCGTTCTCAGCGGGTGGGATACCACTGTGACTGTACCTGGCCGCTGCGCTGGTTGACTGATTTGCGCTGAACGTTCGCCGTTCTCCCTGTACGACGCTATTGCAATATCCACCCAAAATAGGTGTTGAATACGAAGCTCGTTCTTATCCTAAATTTCACCGCTAACATTAAAAACCTTAAAATTCATAAAGATATGCAAACGCGCATTTGATCGTGATTATTTAACGCGCTAATTTTTCGTTATGTTGATCACATTCGTATCAAAAGAATGGTGATCTTAAAATAGGTTTTAAATATTGTGGTCAGGCCGCTAGACCACAATAAGAGGATATATCATGAAAAGAAAAACAATGGGATGGCTTATCGTTTTTCTTCTTTTTATAGTTTACATGCTTAACTATATGGATCGTTCAGCATTGTCGATCACCGCTCCACTCATCGAAAAGGAATTAGGATTCAATGCTGCTGAGATGGGTATGATATTCAGCGCATTCTTTGTTGGTTATGCACTATTTAACTTTATCGGTGGCTGGGCCAGTGACCGATTTGGCCCCAAAACAGTATTTCTGGTCGCCGCATTACTCTGGTCAGTATTTTGTGGGATGACCAGTCTGGTTACTGGCTTATGGACTATGCTGGCTGTTCGCGTATTATTCGGCATGGCTGAAGGACCGGTCAGTGCTGCAGGTAATAAAATTATCAACAACTGGATTTCGCGTAAAGAATCTGCCACTGCCATCGGTATTTTCAGCGCAGGCTCGCCGTTGGGCGGCGCAATTTCCGGTCCAGTAGTTGGCCTGCTGGCTCTTTCATTAGGCTGGCGTCCGGCATTCGGTATTATTTTCCTGTTTGGTTTAGCCTGGGTATTACTTTGGTATTTCATTGCCAGTGATAAACCCTCAAAAAGTAAACACCTCGCCCCGGAAGAACGTGTCGATTTTGAAAACCATGATGACATCATTTTAGCGGATGACGGTAAAGCGATGCCTTCTCTCGGCTACTACATGAAGCAACCGATGGTGTGGGCAACGACGCTGGCCTTCTTCAGCTATAACTACATACTCTTTTTCTTCCTGACCTGGTTCCCAAGCTATCTGAACCACTCGCTACACCTTGATATTAAAGAAATCAGTATTGCAACGGTGATCCCCTGGGTAATTGGTGCAATCGGCATGGTATTGGGTGGCGTATGCTCTGACTTTATCTATCGGGTAACGGGCAACGCCCTGCTTTCTCGCCGTCTCATTCTCGGTGTTTGCCTGGCTGGAGCGGCAATCTGTGTGGCGGTTTCTGGAACGGTTACCACTATCGGCAGTGCCGTTGGATTGATGTCAGTCTCGTTATTCCTGCTGTATTTGACTGGACCTATTTATTGGGCAGTTATTCAGGATGTCGTGCACAAAGATAAAGTGGGTAGCGTCGGTGGCGCCATGCATGGGCTGGCAAATATATCCGGAATTATTGGCCCTCTGGTCACCGGGTTTATTGTTCAGTTCAGCGGTAAATATGATTACGCATTCTATCTGGCTGGTGCTATTGCGATTGTTTCCAGCTGTCTGGTATTCGTATTTGTCAAAAATAAAGGATTAAAAACAAATGAAAGTCAAAGCTGTCTACATCAATAAACCTGGTGAAATTGAAACCCGTTGGGTTGATTACCCAGAAAAGAAAGATAATGAAGTATTAATAAAAGTTGATGCTGCTGGAATATGTGGATCTGATATAGGTGCATTTCGCGGTACTAACCCCCTGGTGACCTATCCACGTATTATTGGACATGAAGTCACGGGTATTGTTATTAAACAAGGCAAGGGCATGCCAGCAAATATTAAGGAAGGTGACCGCGTTATTGTTGATCCTTATATTTATTGTGGTCATTGCTACCCCTGTTCAGTGGGGAGAACAAATTGCTGTGAAAACCTGAAGGTCATTGGCGTACATATTGATGGTGCAATGCAGGAGGTGGTTGCTCACCCCGCGCATTTGATTCACAAAATCCCGGATGACGTCGCCACTGAGATGGCTCCGTTGGCTGAACCATTGACTATCGCACTGCATGCGTTACATCGCGCCAAACTGACGGCCGGGGAGCATATCGCCATTATTGGAGCCGGTGCGATTGGTCTGATGGCTGCATTGAGCGCATTGCGCTACGGTGCGACGCCAATTCTGATCGATATCGTGGACGAACGACTTCAGTACGCAAAATCGCTGGGCGTGCCTTACGTCATCAATCCGTCGAACACCCAGGTTGTTGAGGCGATAAAAGATATCACGCAAGGGACGATGGCACAGGTTGTCGTCGAAGCATCTGGTGCCAACAGTGCAATTCGCGAAACGCTGGATCTTGCTTCGTTTGCGGGTCGTATTGCTTTCACCGGCTGGCCAAAACAGGAGACATCGTTACCCACTAACCTGATCACGTTTAAAGAGTTGGATCTGCGCGGATCACGTACCAGTGCTGGCGAATTCGAAGAAGCGTTACAGATGCTGGCTACGCTGAACATTAATCCTGCGGATGTCGTCAGCAAGGTGGTGAATATTGATGATGTGCCTGACGCCGTGAAGGAACTCGATCAATATCCGGAACGCTATCTGAAGATCAATGCGACCTTTCATTAATTTTTCCAGGAGATAAAGCGATGGAACAAACCTGGCGTTGGTATGGCCCGAACGATCCCGTGTCGTTGTCCGATGTTCGTCAAGCCGGTGCAACGGGTGTGGTAACTGCGCTGCACCATATTCCAAACGGTGAAGTCTGGTCCGTAGAAGAAATTCTCAAACGCAAAGCGATCGTGGAAAAAGCGGGTCTGGTCTGGTCGGTCGTGGAAAGCGTGCCGATCCATGAAGACATCAAGACCCACACGGGCCAGTACGACCTGTGGATCAAGAATTACCAGCAGACGCTGCGCAATCTCGCCCACTGCGGCATCTTTACCGTGTGCTACAACTTCATGCCGGTTCTGGACTGGACCCGTACCGACCTGGAGTATGTGCTACCCGATGGTTCAAAGGCTCTGCGTTTTGACCAGATTGAGTTTGCCGCCTTTGAACTGCATATCCTCAAGCGTCCCGGTGCGGAAGCGGACTACAGCGCGGAGGAAATTGCACAGGCTCACCAGCGTTTTGCGGATATGAGCGAAGAGGACAAAGCCCGGCTGACGCGAAATATCATTGCCGGTCTGCCAGGTGCCGAGGAAGGCTATACGCTGGACCAATTCCGTAGCCACCTTGCAACCTATAAAGATATCGACAAAGCGGCCTTACGGGAAAATTTTGCCTGGTTCCTGAAAGCCATTATCCCGGTAGCGGAAGAAGTAGGTGTACGTATGGCGGTTCATCCGGACGATCCGCCGCGCCCAATTCTTGGCCTGCCGCGCATCGTTTCTACTGTAGAAGATATGCAGTGGATGGTGGATACCGTAAACAGTACTGCCAACGGTTTTACGATGTGTACAGGATCTTACGGCGTACGCGCAGACAACGATCTGGTTGATATGATCAAACAGTTCGGCCCGCGGATTTACTTTACGCACCTGCGTTCCACACAACGCGAAGATAATCCCAAAACCTTTCATGAGGCGGCGCATCTTTCCGGGGATGTCGATATGTACAGCGTCGTGAAAGCGATAGTCGAAGAAGAACAGCGACGTAAAGCGGAAGGCAACGCCTCACTTATCCCCATGCGACCAGACCATGGTCATCAAATGCTTGATGATCTGAAAAAGAAAACCAACCCAGGGTATTCCGCTATTGGTCGCCTTAAAGGCCTGGCTGAAGTACGCGGCGTTGAACTGGCTATCCAGCGCGCCTTCTTCAATCAGTAACCACATTGCCGCATGGTATCCCCGCCATGCGGTTTTTCACTTTCAGTCAGGACCGGTCTTTGATAGCGCATTATCAAAGAAGATCATCAATGACAGGAGTTTGTCATGGACAAGAATCTCGCCACCGCCCAGATTTCCACCCCACGCCCACGCTGGGATCGTTCACGCCTTGTTTCGCGCATCGTACATCTTGGTTGCGGTGCTTTTCACCGCGCTCATCAGGCGCTCTATACACATCATTTGCTGGAAAGCAGTGACAGCGACTGGGGTATCTGTGAGGTCAACCTGATGCCCGGAAACGATGCCACACTGATTCAAAACCTGAAGGCGCAGGATCTGCTGTACACCGTTGCCGAGCGCGGAGCACAAACGACAGAGCTTAAAATCATTGGCTCGATGAAAGAAGCGCTGCATCCTGAATTTGACGGTTGTGAAGCCATTATCCACGCAATGGCCCGTCCAGAAACGGCCATCGTTTCGCTGACCATCACCGAAAAAGGATATTGCACGGATGCCGCCAGCGGCGAGCTGGATCTGAATCATCCGTTTATCCAGCACGACATTGCTCACCCACAGTCCCCCAAATCAGCAATGGGTTATATCGTCGAAGCCCTCGCTCTTCGCCGTCAGCAGGGATTGAACGCTTTTACTGTGCTGTCCTGCGACAACGTTCGAGAAAATGGCCGCGTCGCAAAAACCGCGGTCCTGGGTTTAGCCGCCGAGCGCGATCCGCAGTTGGCTGAGTGGATTGCCGAACAGGCAACGTTCCCATGCACAATGGTCGACCGCATCGTTCCGGCAGCAACAGAAGAGACGTTAGCGCAAATCGCTGAACAGCTTGGGGTAGATGATCCCTGTGCCATTGCCTGTGAGCCGTTCCGTCAGTGGGTGATTGAAGATAACTTTGTCAATGGACGCCCTGACTGGGATCGCGTGGGCGCACAGTTTGTAGCAGATGTGGTGCCATTTGAGATGATGAAGTTACGCATGCTCAACGGCAGCCACTCTTTCCTGGCCTATCTTGGTTATCTGGGCGGTTATGAAACGATTGCCGATACGATGACCAACCCGGCGTATCGCAACGCTGCGCTGGCTTTGATGCTCAATGAACAAGCGCCGACGCTGTCAATGCCGGAAGGAACAGACCTTGCGGCTTATGCTGAGCTGTTGATCGCGCGCTTTACTAATCCATCACTGAAGCACCGAACCTGGCAAATTGCGATGGATGGCAGCCAAAAATTACCGCAACGCTTGCTGGACCCCATTCGACTCCATCTGAAAAAAGGCGAAGACGCTCGCCATCTGACGTTGGGAGTCGCCGGTTGGATGCGCTACATCAGCGGTGTGGATGAACAAGGTCATCCGATTGAGGTGATAGATCCGCTGTCAGCACAGTATCAGGCTATTTATCAACAGTATCCATCAATAGAAGAACGTGTCCGGGCGCTGTTAGCCATTGACACTATCTTTGGGAGAGACCTTTGCGATAACGCAGACTTTATCGAACGCGTAACCGCTGCCTGTCAGCAATTGCACAGCGTAGGCGCACGTGCAGCGGTAGCCGCTCTAAGCCAATAGCGTGGTGTTATTAAAGACCCACGATCTGTCTGACATAGGCCAGATGTTCCAACGATTTTTGGTAAGCACCGTCAGCATCAGCCTGGCGGATCGCATCCACAATCGCTTTATGCTGTGTATTCATGCTGGTTAATACATCCCGATTGCCGGAACGTTTGTCCAGTCCGGCATACGGGATATTAACGCGCTGTTCCCACAGCATTCGCGACATATCAAGCAGTACGCGGTTCTGGCTGGCTTCTGATACTGTCAGATGGAATTGCTTATCGAGGGAATAAAAACCATGCACATTGTTTTCGCTAATGGCCTTTTCCATGCTGAGATGCAGTGCTTCAAGCTGGCTAATGAGATCATCTTTCCCGGCCTGAGCAGCAAGACGCGCGCAATGGCTGTCGACCAACTCACGTGAATAGAGAATTTCTTCAATCGAATAATCACTGGTGGAATGCTTTTTATCCGCAACAATCACACCATTACCTGACTGGATGGTGATCCACCCGGAAATCTCCAGCACAATCAGCGCTTCTCTGAGCGATGCGCGACTTACACCAAGTTGCTTCGCCAGCTCACGTTCGGGTGGTAAGAAGCTTCCCGGCGGAAAAATACTATCATTGATGAGCTTAATGATGAGATTGGCTATCTTTTGATAGAGCCGCTCCTGTTTTACCTCAGGAATAACCATGTGTCTCCCGTTCTCTTATCTGTGCGATTTTTAACTGATTTATCATATCATTCCTGGAGTTAAGAAACGCACGTCAGAGTCAGTTCATGTATCACACATCACTATGATATTTTTTCTTATTGTGTGCAGACAGAATCTTTCACTTATGCAGACCCCAAATCCTGTGCGCATGCCCAGGCGCTCGACCACGCCCACTGGAAGTTATACCCACCCAACCAGCCGGTGACATCCATCACTTCACCAATAAAGTACAGCCCTGGCACTTTGCGGGCTTCCATCGTGCGCGAAGACAGTTCGTTGGTATCTACACCACCCAGCGTGACCTCCGCTGTGCGATACCCTTCGGTACCGTTCGGCTGCACCCGCCATTCAGTTAGCGTCTCCACCAGCGTTTGCTGATCGCGTACGTTAAGTTGTTTCAGCGTCACATCCGGGATTTGCCCTAATTGCTGCAGGCACTCCACCAGACGTTTCGGCAACTGCATCGCTAACGTGTTCTTTAAGCTCTGATTTGGATGTGCGCTTCGTTGTTCGTCGAGAAAGCTCGCAAGGTCAACATCCGGCAACAAATTAATGCTGACAAATTCGCCGGGCTGCCAAAAACTGGAAATTTGCAAAACGGCCGGACCTGAAAGCCCACGGTGCGTAAAGAGCAGGTTTTCACGAAATACGGTGCCATCTTCAGCGGTGATAACGGAGGGAACAGACACACCAGAGAGCACCTGAAGCTGCTCCAGCAGTGGCTTATGCAACGTAAAGGGCACCAGGCCTGCGCGCGTCGGCAACACCTTCAGTCCAAACTGTTCGGCAATTTTATAACCAAACGGCGTTGCCCCCAAACCCGGCATGGAAAGTCCACCGGAGGCAATAACCAATTTCTTCGCCCCGACCGTCATCCCGTTCAGTTCCAGAATGAAGCCGTCATCATCTCGTGCGACGCTCAGGACTTCGCTACGTAACCGCATCGTAACGTTACCTTTTTCGCACTCGGCAACCAGCATATCAACGATTTGTTGGGCCGAATCATCGCAGAACAGCTGACCGAGCGTTTTTTCGTGCCAGGCAATGCCGTGTTTCCCCACCAGATCGATAAAGTCCCACTGCGTATAGCGAGCCAGCGCCGATTTGCAAAAATGCGGGTTTTGACTCAAATATGCGGCAGGTTCCACATAAAGATTGGTAAAGTTGCAGCGCCCTCCGCCGGACATGAGGATCTTACGTCCAGGCTTTTTACCATTATCAATCAGCAGTACTTGACTGCCTGCTTGCCCTGCCTGCGCGGCACAGAACATACCCGCTGCGCCAGCGCCTATAATAACGGTATCAAACCTTTCCACGTTGCGATCCTCTCTAAAAAGCGGGCGTGAATTGTAAAGATTCCTCAGTGGTCGCACCAGCACCAAACTATCAATAATAGGTATTTATCTGAATTCTATAGGATAATTCTTTAGTGGTGTAAAACAAAGCAGGAGACAAATCAAAAAAACTCTATATTTCACTTTGCCCGCGCCGCCAAAGTCACTGATAATGCGCCGCGTTCATGTCCTCAAAATGGCGTAACGTCCTATGCTACATTTGTTTGCTGGCCTGGATTTACATACCGGGCTTTTATTATTGCTTGCTCTGGCTTTTGTGCTGTTCTACGAAGCAATTAACGGCTTCCACGATACAGCCAATGCTGTCGCAACCGTGATCTATACCCGTGCAATGCGTTCGCAATTGGCGGTGGTCATGGCTGCGTTGTTCAACTTCTTTGGTGTTTTGCTGGGTGGTCTCAGCGTAGCTTATGCCATCGTGCATATGCTACCAACGGATCTGCTGCTCAACATGGGTTCTTCACATGGCCTCGCCATGGTGTTCTCCATGCTGCTGGCGGCAATTATCTGGAACCTCGGTACCTGGTACTTTGGTCTGCCTGCATCCAGCTCCCACACGCTGATTGGCGCGATCATCGGTATTGGTTTAACCAATGCATTGATGAACGGGACTTCAGTGGTGGATGCACTTAACATCCCGAAAGTGCTCAATATTTTCGGTTCACTGATCATTTCCCCTATTGTCGGTCTGGTGTTCGCTGGCGGTCTGATCTTCTTGCTGCGTCGTTACTGGAACGGCACCAAGAAGCGGGCGCGTATTCACCTGACTCCAGCAGAGCGTGAAAAGAAAGACGGTAAGAAAAAGCCGCCGTTCTGGACGCGTATCGCGCTGATCCTCTCCGCTATTGGTGTGGCGTTCTCTCATGGCGCTAACGATGGGCAGAAAGGTATTGGTCTGGTAATGCTGGTACTGATTGGCGTAGCGCCTGCAGGCTTCGTGGTGAATATGAATGCTTCTGGTTACGAAATTACGCGTACCCGTGATGCTATCAATAACGTCGAAACCTACTTCCAGCAGCGTCCTGATCTGCTCAAACAGGCGACCGGTGTTGATCAGTTGATTCCGTCTCCGACGGAAACGGCGACAACGACACCGGCAGAGTTCCATTGTCACCCGGCAAATACCATCAACGCGCTTGAGCGTGCGAAAGGTATGCTGGCGAACCTGGAAACCTACGACAAGTTAAGCGTTGAGCAGCGTAGCCAGCTGCGTCGCATTATGCTGTGCATTTCTGATACGACCGATAAAGTCGTGAAACTGCCTGGCGTAAGCAGCGACGATCAGCGTCTGCTGAAGAAACTGAAAACCGACATGCTGAGCACCATCGAGTACGCCCCCGTCTGGATTATCATGGCTGTTGCCCTGGCTCTGGGCTGCGGTACGATGATTGGCTGGCGTCGCGTGGCGACCACTATCGGTGAGAAAATCGGTAAGAAAGGCATGACCTATGCTCAGGGGATGTCGGCACAGATGACTGCCGCAGTCTCTATCGGTCTCGCCAGTTACACCGGTATGCCTGTTTCCACCACACACGTTCTCTCCTCTTCTGTTGCAGGGACGATGGTTGTTGACGGTGGCGGTTTGCAGCGTAAAACGGTAACCAGCATTCTGATGGCCTGGGTCTTCACCCTGCCAGCAGCGATTATCCTTTCCGGGGTGCTGTACTGGCTCTCCCTGAAGCTAATCTAAGCGCATGCACAGTAAAAAAGCGGGTCAGGAAACTGACCCGCTTTTTTTATATCTGTCGTAGAAATCAGTGCCAGATAATCAGCGCGACCATACTGATTAACACCAGCCCACATAACGCGCTGGTAAGGATGAACTGACCGCGAACCCGCTCACAGCGGCGAATAAACTCATCGTCATGATGATCACGGTAACGCTGAGCGTAGATATACCACACCAGACGCATCTGCTTGTTAGGTTGCCCATGCGAGGTAAAAAAGCCGCCCCCATCGACATACTGGTAAAGTAATGGATCGCAACCACGAAGTACCACTAACAGTGCGCGTAGCGAAGAAAAATAACGCGCCATATTAACAATGCAAACGACACATAAAGCCCAGAATAACGCAATGGTGCTTATCATATCTCCTCCCCGGCGACCCGCCCACGGAACTCCTTTCCGGGACTACCGCTCCCCGATACCCTGCCAAACCATTCAGTGAAGAGTACAACCGAAACCGCTCGTGTTAGTGTCACGCATCCGAACGCCTCTCTAAATAGTGTAGGAGATTAGTTAATTTTTTTGCCAGAAGGTTAATCACTATCAATGCAATTAACTAAAAAATTTGTTTAACTACTTGGCAAGCAAGGCGGATTGACGGATTATCCCGGTCGCTATAATGTAAGGATAGTCCTTAAAAGGTACGTTTTTACGACTGGGCTAGCCCCGCGCACAAAGTTCGCAGGACGCGGATGACGCGGCGGCAAATGAACGCCAGCAGGCTAGTCATCGACAACTTATGGAAGGAGTAACACTATGGCTTATAAACACATTCTTATCGCGGTTGATCTTTCTCCAGAAAGCAAAGTTCTGGTTGAAAAAGCGGTCTCTATGGCGCGGCCTTACAATGCGAAAGTCTCCCTTATCCACGTTGACGTAAACTATTCCGACCTGTACACCGGGCTAATCGACGTGAATCTGGGCGACATGCAGAAACGCATTTCTGAAGAAACCCACCACGCGTTAACCGAGCTGTCCACCAATGCAGGCTACCCAATCACCGAAACCCTGAGCGGTAGCGGTGACCTGGGCCAGGTCCTGGTCGATGCCATCAAAAAATACGACATGGATCTCGTCGTTTGTGGCCACCACCAGGATTTCTGGAGCAAACTGATGTCCTCCGCGCGTCAACTGATCAACACCGTTCACGTCGACATGTTGATTGTTCCGCTGCGTGACGAAGAAGAAGCATAAAATACTTGCTGCCGGGGAATAACCCGGCCCACTGCAAGCATTAAAGCCTGTAAACGCCCGCCTATGCGGGCGTTTTTGTTTTTATCATTCGGACACAATTAGTACATCAATCCAACAAATAAATCATAATTAGTGTGATCAACTAATTGGATCGAAAACTATCTCTATAATAATCTACCCTTACGGCTAATCGCCGCAGTCTATAACAAAACAAGACTTTTTCGGCGCGTTTAAGCATACGCGTTCATACTTTTCGGGATGGCTTTGAAAGGCGATGGAATATGAATAAAACTGCACCTACGGGCTTGCTGCAGCAACCTCGTCCGTTCTTCATGATCTTCTTTGTGGAATTATGGGAACGATTTGGCTATTACGGCGTTCAGGGCATCCTGGCGGTATTTTTTGTTAAGCAACTCGGATTTTCTCAGGAACAGGCATTTGTCACCTTTGGCGCGTTTGCTGCATTGGTATACGGCCTGATCTCCATCGGCGGCTATGTCGGCGACCATCTTTTAGGGACCAAACGCACGCTGGTGCTTGGCGCTATCGTGCTGGCACTTGGTTACTTCATGACCGGGATGTCACTGCTCAAGCCCGACCTGATTTTTGTCGCACTGGGTACCATTGCCGTGGGTAACGGGCTGTTTAAAGCCAACCCGGCAAGCCTGCTGTCAAAATGCTATCCCCCGAAAGACGCACGTCTGGACGGTGCTTTTACCCTGTTTTATATGTCGATCAACATCGGTTCGCTGTTGTCATTGTCGCTGGCACCGGTGATTGCCGATAAGTTTGGCTACGCCGTTACCTATAACCTGTGCGGTGCCGGGCTTATCGTTGCACTACTGGTCTACTTTGCCTGCCGTGGAATGGTAAAGAATATCGGTTCTGAACCCGATCATAAGCCGCTGAATTTCCGTAATCTATTCTACGTGCTGGCCGGTACGATAGTGATGGTATTTATCTGCGCCTGGCTGATGCACAACGTTAAAGTTGCCAACCTGGTGCTGATCGTCCTGTCGATTGCCGTGACGATCATCTTCTTTCGTCAGGCCTTCAAACTGGATAAAACCGGGCGCAATAAGATGTTCGTGGCCTTTATCCTGATGCTGGAAGCGGTAGTGTTTTATGTGCTGTACGCACAGATGCCTACGTCACTTAACTTCTTTGCCATCAATAACGTGCACCATGAAATTCTCGGTATTACCATCAACCCGGTGAGCTTCCAGGCGCTGAACCCCTTCTGGGTAGTACTGGCAAGCCCGGTCCTGGCCGCGATTTATACCCGTCTGGGTAACAAAGGCAAAGATCTGACCATGCCGATGAAGTTTACGCTTGGCATGTTCCTGTGCTCACTAGGCTTCCTGACTGCCGCCGCAGCCGGAATGTGGTTTGCCGATGCTCAGGGTTTGACGTCTCCGTGGTTTATCGTGCTGGTGTATCTGTTCCAGAGTCTGGGTGAACTGCTGATTAGCGCCCTGGGACTGGCAATGGTCGCCGCGCTGGTGCCACAGCACCTGATGGGCTTTATTCTGGGGATGTGGTTCCTGACGCAGGCAGCAGCCTTCCTGATGGGGGGTTACGTCGCAACGTTCACCGCGGTACCGGAAAACATTACCGATCCACTCCAGACCCTGCCTATCTACACCAACGTGTTCAGTAAGATAGGCCTGGTGACCCTGGCGGTAACGGTTGTGATGGCGATTATGGTGCCATGGCTGAACCGGATGATTAATACGCCGAGTACCGAGCAATAATCTTCAGTGCCGGATGCGGCTTACGCCTTATCCGGCCTACATTCAACATGCCCGATCGCTTTTCGCTATTGGGCATTTTCAATGCATTACCCTTTGCGCGCGGCAATCCACTCCTGTACTTCCACTACGAAGGTGTCCGGCGCTTTGCGGTACATCTTACGAGCCAAATCCAGAATGGTATGCTGGCCAAGTGCTTCTTCCATGCGCTGTTGCGCCATGTCCATTACCGAACGCACGCCGCAAATGCCTTCACAAGCCCACTGTGGCGGATGCTCCTCAAAAACGGCTAAACGCTGACGAATTTCACGACATTCAAAAATACGCTTATCGCCATCTATGGCATTGACCACATCCAGCACAGTGATGTCCTCCGCGGGTTTGGCCAACTGGAACCCGCCGCCCTTACCCTCGATACTGCGCACCAGACCTGCTTTCGACAGACGAGTGAAGATTTTTGCCAGATAGTCATACGGCACGCTTTGTAGTTCGGCAATTTCTCGCACGCTCATATCCCGCGCGTCGCCTTTGCTGTCGACCATACACATCAGGCTATGGATGCCGTACTCAACCCCGGAACTGTAAAATGCCATTTTTTATCTCAGCCAAAATGAATCTGAGTTTATTGTAGCTTTTTCATCTAATGCATTCCAGAGAACAGAGTAACCTCGCATGAGAATAAAAATATAAATAGATATTTATCAAATAGATAACAAAACATCCCGGCACAATAATGAAAAAAGGATCAGGATCGCATTGCAATTCATAACTACGACCAATAAAATCCGAGTAAATAAATCGTAGTCACCAGTGAGATAAAACTAATGCAGAAACAAATTCTGATCGTGGGTGCCGGTTTTGCCGGTATGTGGGCAGCATTGAGCGCCGCACGTCTGGCGGAGAAAAACCAGCAGACCATTGATATTACGGTGATTGCGCCACAGCCAGAGCTGCGTGTACGCCCGCGTTTTTATGAAAGCGCGGTCCACACGCTGGTCGCCCCGCTGCAACCCTTATTCGACGCTACCGGCGTTAACTTCCTGCAAGGTCACGTTGAGCAGATCCTCCCGGCCTCTAAAGAAGTCAGCTGGAAAGACGTCAACGGTGAAACCCACTTGCGCCATTACGACCGTTTGGTTCTCGCCAGCGGTAGCCATGTCGACCGCACCAGGGTTACCGGTGCTGCCGAACACGCCTTCGACCTCGATCAGTTGGAAAGTGCAGCTGTACTGGAACAACACCTGAAAGATCTGGCACAGAAACCGGAAAGTGACGCGCGCAATACCGTGGTAGTCTGTGGCGGCGGCTTTACCGGGATTGAGATGGCGCTGGAATTGCCGGGGCGTTTGCGCGAAATATTGGGTGCTGATGCTAAGACCAGAGTTGTCGTAGTTGAACGCGGCGCTCAACCAGGCGGGCGCTGGAGCCCGGAATTACGTGACGTCATTATCGAAGCCTCCGCTGAACTGGGCGTCGAATGGCGGGTCAATGCGGAAGTGGAGTGCGTGGATGCCTCCGGCGTCACGCTGAAAGATGGGCAGACCATCGCCTCACAGACCGTTATCTGGACGGTTGGCGTCCAGGCAAACGGGTTAACGGCGCAAATTGACGCACCGCGCGATCGCCAGGGCCGCCTGCATGTGGACGCTAACCTTCAGGTCATCGGCCATGATGATATCTATGCCACCGGCGATGTGGCTTACGCCGCCACCGATGACAAAGGCAATCACGCGCTAATGACCTGTCAGCACGCTATTTTACTGGGCAAATTTGCCGGAAATAACGCGGCAGCCAGCTTGCTAAACGTTGCGCCACTGCCGTACCGTCAGGAAAACTACGTTACCTGTCTGGATCTTGGTGCATGGGGCGCGGTGTATACCGAAGGGTGGGATCAGCAAGTGAAACTGACGCGTGCAGAGGCGAAAAAACTGAAGGTCTCAATTGTCAGTGAGTTGATATATCCACCGAAGGCTGACAAGACCGTGGCGTTTGAGATTGCCGATCCGCTGGCTCCATTCGTGTAGTCGAATCGCCGGATGCGGCTAACGCCTTATCCGGCCTACAAACTACCAGGCAATTATCGACACCACTGCGGTAACGCCTTATCCGGCCTACAAACTACCAGGCGATTATCGACACCACTGCGGTAACGCCTTATCCGGCCTACAAACTATCAGGCGATTATCGACACCACTGCGGTAACACCTTATCCGGCTTTCAAACCACACTCAGCCGTAGGCCTGATAAGCGTAGCGCCATCAGGCGATTCAGCGCATCAAACAGGATGCGGCCAACACGTTACGCCGTCCCGGCGTAAATATCAAAGCGATGCCCTTTGGTGACTACCGCATTGGGTGTCGCCACATCCGCGAGCGGCGGCGCGTAATCCGGGCGCTTCACCACAACACGTTTAGTCGCCAGCTGACGTGCTGGCATCAACAACCCATCGGCATCTAAGTCTGGCCCCACCAGCGACTGAAACACGCGCATCTCTTTTTTCACCAGCGCACTTTTCTGCTTATGTGGGAACATCGGGTCGAGATACACCACCTGCGGGCGCGGCGTGATATCGGTCAACGCCGTCAGACTGGACGCATGGATCAGTTGTAATCGCTCCTGCAACCACGGCCCGATTTCCGGGTCGGCATAACCACGGGCCAGGCCATCGTCGAGCAGCGCCGCCACCACCGGATTACGTTCCAGCATCCGTACATGGCAGCCAACGGAGGCCAACACAAACGCATCGCGTCCCAGTCCGGCGGTCGCATCGACCACGTCCGGCAAATAATCGCCTTTAATGCCGACAGCCTTCGCCACCGCTTCGCCGCGACCGCCGCCGAATTTACGTCGGTGCGCCATCGCCCCGCCGACAAAATCAACGAAGATGCCGCCGAGTTTAGGTTCGTCTCGCTTGCGCAGTTCCAGATGTTCCGGCGTCATCACCAGCGCCATCAGGTTGTCTGTATCATGCTCCAGCCCCCAGCGGGCGGCCAGGACAGATAAGGCGCCGTCTCCGGCGCCCGTTTCATCCAGTAAACAAATTTTCACGCGAACAATCAGCCCTTGATGCCGTAATGCGCCAGCATCGCATCCAGTTGCGGCTCGCGGCCACGGAAGCGTTTGAACAGCGTCATTGGCTCCTCAGAACCCCCACGAGTCAGGATGCTATCCAGGAACGACTGTCCGGTTTCGCGGTTGAAAATCCCCTCTTCTTCAAAGCGAGAGAACGCGTCAGCCGCCAGGACATCAGCCCACAGATAGCTGTAATAACCCGCTGCGTAGCCGCCGGCAAAAATATGGCTGAAAGCGTGTGGGAAACGACCCCATGTCGGCCCTGGCACCACAGCAACCTGCTTTTTAATCTCTGCCAGTGTTTCAAGGATTTTGGCCCCCTGCTGCGGGTTAAACTCAGCGTGCAGACGGAAATCAAACAGGCCGAATTCCAGCTGACGCAGAATAAACAGCGCCGCCTGGTAGTTTTTCGCCGCCAGCATTTTATCCAGTAATTCTTTCGGCAGCGGTTCACCGGTTTCATAGTGACCGGAGATAAACGCCAGCGCTTGTGGCTCCCAGCACCAGTTCTCCATAAATTGGCTCGGCAGTTCAACGGCATCCCATGGCACACCGTTGATACCCGAAACGCCGGCCGTTTCGATGCGGGTCAGCATGTGGTGCAGGCCGTGGCCAAACTCGTGGAACAGGGTGATCACTTCATCGTGGGTGAACAGCGCCGGTTTACCGTTCACCGGACGGTTGAAGTTACAGGTCAGATAAGCGACCGGTTTTTGCAACGTACCGTCGGTTTTACGCATCTGGCCGACACAGTCGTCCATCCACGCCCCACCGCGTTTGTGTTCACGCGCGTACAGATCCAGATAGAAACTGCCGCGCAGCTCGTTGTTTTCATCGTACAGTTCAAAGAAGCGAACCTCCGGATGCCAGACGTCTACGTCAGTACGCTCTTTCGCGGTAATCCCGTAAATGCGCTTAACCACTTCAAACAGGCCGTTAACGGCTTTGTTTTCCGGGAAGTAAGGACGCAACTGCTCGTCGCTGATGCTGTAAAGGTGCTGTTTTTGCTTCTCGCTGTAGTACGCGATGTCCCACGGCTGCAGCTCATCAACGCCAAATTCCGCTTTCGCGAAGGCGCGCAGTTGGGCCAGCTCTTTCTCACCCTGCGGACGCGCACGTTTGGCCAGATCCGTCAGGAACTCGAGCACCTGCTGCGGGTTTTCCGCCATTTTCGTGGCGAGAGATTTAAAGGCGTAGCTTTCAAAGCCCAGCAGTTGAGCCAGTTCGTGGCGCAGCGCGAGGATCTCTTCCATTATCGGGCTGTTATCCCATTTGCCCGCGTTTGGCCCCTGGTCAGATGCACGGGTGGAATAAGCGCGGTACATCTCTTCACGCAGAGCCTGGTTATCGCAGTAGGTCATTACTGGCAGGTAACTCGGGATGTCCAGCGTCAGCAGATAACCTTCCTGCTCTTTGGCTTCGGCCTGAGCTTTAGCGGCGGCCAGCGCACTTTCCGGCATCCCGGCAAGCGCAGTTTCGTCGGTGACGAGTTTGGTCCAGCCCATAGTCGCATCCAGCACGTTGTTGCTGTACAGGTTACCCAGTTCAGACAGACGGGTCGCGATTTCGCCATAGCGCTGCTGTTTTTCTTTCGGCAAACCAATGCCAGACAGCTCAAAATCACGCAGTGCGTTATCGACCGCTTTTTTCTGTGCGGTATTCAGGGTGGCGTAATGATCGCCATCGCGCAGATCGCGGTAGGCTTTGTACAGCCCCTCATGTTGCCCAACCCAGGTACTGTATTCAGACAGCAGCGGCAGCGTTTGTTCGTAGGCTTCGCGCAGCTCCGGGCTGTTTTTCACCGAATTCAGGTGACTGACCGGAGAGAAAATACGCCCCAGGACATCGTCCACTTCCGCCAATGGCTGGCAAAGATTTTCCCAGGTATACGGCGCGCCCTGCGCAACCACGCGTTCAACGTTTTCGCGGCAATCGTTTAGCGCCTTAGTCACAGCGGGCACGACGTGCTCAGGCTGAATTTTAGAAAACGGCGGCAGTTCGAAGGGAGTCAGCAATGGATTGGTCATTAGCGCGGTCCTGTTGAAAAGAGTGAATGAAGCGCGTATCCGGCGCTGTGCATATTATTTGTAGAATGGGGTTAAGTGTAGAGGATTTCAATGCTAACCGTGATGGAAAGACGCCCGGTGGCGCTGCGCTTACCGGGCCTACGGGTAATCTGTGCCGATCTGCTGTAAACTGTGGCAAATCGTCATTTCAGCGGAATTTCATTACCCATGCTCAGTTATCGCCACAGTTATCACGCAGGCAACCACGCCGACGTCCTTAAACACACCGTTCAGAGCCTGATCATTGAATCGCTCAAAGAGAAAGAAAAACCGTTTCTCTATCTGGACACCCATGCCGGGGCTGGCCGTTATCAGCTGAGCAGTGAGCATGCCGAACGCACCGGTGAATATCTGGAAGGCATCGCCCGTATCTGGCAGCAGGACGATTTACCTGCTGAACTGGAACCCTATATTTCGGTCGTGCAACATTTCAACCGGAGTGGTCAGCTGCGCTACTACCCGGGTTCTCCGCTGATTGCCCGCCAGTTATTGCGTGAGCAGGACAGCCTGCAATTGACAGAACTGCATCCGAGCGATTTTCCGCTACTGCGTTCCGAGTTCCAGAAAGACGAACGTGCGCGCGTCGCTAAAGCCGACGGCTATCAGCAGTTAAAAGCAAAATTACCGCCGGTTTCTCGCCGCGGATTGATCCTTATCGATCCCCCATACGAAATTAAGTCCGACTATCAGGCCGTCGTTGCCGGCATCAGCGAAGGTTACAAACGTTTCGCAACCGGTACCTATGCACTGTGGTATCCGGTAGTCCTGCGTCAGCAAATCAAACGTATGATTCATGATCTGGAAGACACCGGCATTCGTCGCATCCTGCAAATTGAGCTGGCGGTTCGCCCGGACAGCGATCAGCGCGGTATGACGGCTTCCGGCATGATTGTGATTAACCCGCCGTGGAAGCTGGAACAGCAGATGAACAACGTCCTGCCGTGGCTACACAGCAAACTGGTTCCGGCAGGAACCGGGCACACTTCCGTCAGCTGGATCGTGCCGGAGTAATCGCAGCCATCGGTGGAACCTTTTAATTTCAGGTATACAATCGCGAATATTTTGGCGGATGGCATAACGCTTCTCCGCCCTACAATGAACATGAAGGAGCGGTCATGACCAAGCACTATGATTACATCGCTATCGGCGGCGGCAGCGGCGGTATTGCCTCCATTAACCGTGCGGCAATGTACGGCCAGAAATGCGCACTGATTGAAGCCAAAGCGTTAGGCGGCACTTGCGTCAACGTTGGCTGCGTACCGAAGAAAGTGATGTGGCATGCCGCGCAGATCCGCGAAGCTATTCATATGTATGGCCCGGATTATGGTTTCGACACCACTATTAATAAGTTCGATTGGGATAAACTGATCGCCAGCCGTACCGCCTATATCGATCGCATTCATACCTCTTACGATAATGTGTTGGGTAAAAATAATGTCGATGTTATTAAAGGCTTTGCCCGCTTCGTTGATGCTAAAACCATTGAAGTGAACGGTGAAACGATCACTGCCGATCATATTTTAATTGCCACCGGCGGCCGCCCAAGCCATCCAGACATTCCGGGTGTGGAATACGGTATCGACTCCGATGGTTTCTTTGAACTGCCGGCACTGCCGAAACGCGTGGCAGTCGTTGGCGCAGGCTACATTGCCGTTGAACTGGCGGGTGTCATCAACGGTCTGGGCGCGCAAACACATCTCTTTGTGCGTAAACACGCACCGCTGCGTAGCTTTGATCCGATGATTGTCGAGACACTGGTTGAAGTGATGAACACTGAAGGTCCAACTCTGCATACCCACGCTATTCCAAAAGCCGTGGTTAAAAATGCAGACGGCAGCCTGACTCTGCAACTGGAAGATGGTCGTAGCGAAACGGTAGATTGCCTGATCTGGGCGATTGGTCGTGAACCGGCAACCGACAACTTCAACCTGGCGGCAACAGGTGTGAAAACCAACGAAAAAGGGTACATCGTTGTTGATAAATACCAGAATACCAGCGTTCCTGGTATTTATGCGGTCGGCGATAATACCGGTGCCGTTGAACTGACGCCGGTTGCGGTTGCCGCAGGCCGTCGTCTGTCCGAACGTCTGTTTAATAACAAGCCGGACGAGCATCTGGACTACAGCAACATTCCAACCGTGGTCTTCAGCCATCCGCCAATTGGTACTGTAGGGTTAACCGAGCAGCAGGCGCGCGAACAGCACGGTGATGATCAGGTAAAAGTGTATAAATCATCGTTTACCGCGATGTATACCGCCGTTACCTCTCACCGCCAACCGTGCCGCATGAAGCTGGTCTGCGTTGGACCAGAAGAGAAGATTGTCGGTATTCACGGTATCGGCTTTGGCATGGACGAAATGCTGCAAGGCTTCGCGGTAGCACTGAAAATGGGCGCGACTAAGAAAGATTTCGACAACACCGTAGCGATCCACCCAACTGCGGCTGAAGAATTCGTCACTATGCGTTAACCGCCCGAATGGCCGGTGTCAGGAAATGAGTAATTCCCCGACACCGGTACACTCTTCAAAAACAAACATCCTCCGATGCACATTCAGCAGACGCATTCCCGCCACATTGCAACGTCGTAAAACCACAGGCTGTGTGATCACGCAGTATGAAAACCAAACATTTCGCATGACACAATCTTCGAAAATAAGATTTTCGAGATAACAACGATTAAGTGTTAAATTTGCGAAAAGAATATTTTTGAAACTACTGTTAATTAAATTACTGCGAAAGAAAATCGCTTTTACGGGCTGACTCTGAATATGCTGGTCTATAAATTGCTGGTGTTCTTGCAAGCCATACACAGCAAATTTCGTGGGTTTATCTCCTTGATGTTGCAAAGTATTCTTCTCACGAGTATTTTGCAAATACAAAGGGGTAGCCCCCTGACGCTTAGCGTTAAGGTTCATAAAGATTCCAATAATTGTGACGTTATCCGGACGGATAACAAATAAGAGGGACCTTTAAATGACCTGTTTAACTACCTGGAAACAAGACCGTTTTTGTCCAATTATTTGCAGAGTTGCCTGGCGAGATAAAAGTTCAAAAACACAGTTATTACACAAATAAAAAAGAATAATTTCACTTAGGTGTATATTTCATGCCAAAAAGTAAAAGCAGCAATTGTATCCTGGTCATTGAATCCCCCTGGAAACTGGATGATCATGATTCAAATCGTTCTTCGGTCGTTCCCTTTATTCAAGGGATCGCCAGACTTCAGGGCGATACTGAGGTCTATTTTCTGAATTTCTACAATAAAAAGAGCTTCGAAATTGCCCTTGAATGCCTTTGTATGCAGGTTTTTCGCAATACGATTGTTTACGTGGCAGCACATGGTAGCGAATCACACATCAGTGGCATTCTGCTCAAAGATATTCTTCAAGCAGTCAGAGAAAAAGCCGCAGACAATAACATCAGCGGGTTGATGCTGGGATCGTGTTTTGCAGGAACCAAAACTCAACTGTTGAAAGAGCACACTCAGGGAAGTGGTTTGCGTTGGTGTGCAGGTTACTCTTCATCATGCGACTGGTTGACCGGAACGATGATTGACTGCGCTATCATCAGTAACGCCCTCAGCATCAAGAAATCACATTACGCTAGTCGCGAGAAAATGGTTCAGGCTTTCGCTGCTGCCGTCGCGCCTTTTGCGCCCGGCGCAATCATCGGCCAGAACAAAAAAGACAACGGCGTTCCCCTTTCTCAATCGTTGAAGATTGTTATTCAACCTGAAGGTCAGGGATACCATGCTCTCGTTTCCTCCAACGAAATATTTGCACAAGCACAGGAAGGCTACGTGCAGGAAGAAGAGCAAGAAATAGCTTAACTTATCGCCTGATATCGACGTGCTGTTGCAACCGAGCGGGCATGTTATACCCGTTCATTGAGGAAAATTATCCAGCCTGCATAACGTGTCAGGCTGGATAACGCCAGGAATTATTTACCCTGCATATACGGCGTATATACCCCGTTGAGGCTTTCAAGGAACGCCACGATATCGTCGATATCTTCCTGTGGCAGTTCTTTACCCACCTGATAACGCAGCATCAGTTTCACTGCGCCATCAAGCGTCGGTACATCGCCACGATGGAAATAAGGTGCAGTTAGCGCAACATTACGCAGACCCGGTACTTTCTGACGCAGCTTGTCACGTAATTCATTCGTGACGTTCATCCGGCCAATATCTGCCGCGGTGACTTCGCCAAAATTAAAGTCCTTTTTCAGCCCCAGAGGCTCGAATGAGCGTCCACCTAAAATAATACCGCCATGACAGGTCGCGCACTTATTATCTTTAAACAACTGATAGCCCTGTTTTTGCTGGGCAGTTAACGCCGTTTCATCGCCACGTAACCACTTATCAAATGGCGAATTTGGCGTAATGAGCGTTTTCTCAAACTCAGCAATCGCGTCAGTAATATTGTCACCACTGAATCCCTGCGGATAAACCGCGATAAATTGTTGCTTCAGAAGCGGATCTTTATCCAGTTTCTGGATAATTTCATCCCAGGATTTCGAGGCCATTTCAATCGGATTTAACGGTGGGCCACCGGCCTGCGCCTGCAGCGTCGGCGCACGTCCATCCCAGAATTGCTCCACGTTAAACACCGAGTTAAAGACCGTCGGCGCATTGATCGGTCCAACGGCGCCCCCCACGCCGATTGACGTTTTTCTGCCATCCACGCCGCCCGCATTCAGGGCATGGCAGTGCGCACAAGAAATCGTGCTATCGCCGGAAATCCGTGGATCATGATAGAGCGAGAAACCGAGCGCCACTTTACGGGCATCTGTCGGGATACTTTCCGGTATCGGTTGCACCGGTTCGTTGCGATGTTGAGCTGCCGTATCACTGCTGGCGTAGTACTGCTCGCGTTGTTTTGCGATCCAGCCAAGAATCTCTTTGCGCTCAGCATCACTAACCTTACCGGCCCAGTGCAGCGCGGTATAACGCGTTGGCGGCATAGTATCGTACTGCATCACCCATTCAATTTTATTCAGATCGCTTTGCGAAACGGGTTTATCCGCGACCAGTGCCGCACGCACGGCTTCAAGATTGAAGGATTTATATCCCAGTTGAATATCGTAATTCATCAACTGTTTAGCGACAGGAAAAGAAGAATAGAAAGGTAATTCCGCTGAAGGGGTATGACAATAATCGCATCCTTTTTCGCGTAAAAACCCTAATACTTTATTATTTTCTTCCAGCGTAGAAGCCTGAACATCAGCTTGTTTACTACGTTGATTATCGTGATACCACACATAACCGGATAATCCAAAATAACAAATCACGATGCCTGCTATAGCAATCGCGGTAAGACGGGTAATGATTTTCATTATTTTACCCTCACTGTTGTGAGTTATTGTGACCCAGAAAATTAGAATAATTAATGCACAGTCTTTGTCAGACCTGACCATCATAGGAAATGGAGGGATTACTTTTTTGATAAGTATCAATCAATTACATGGGCGGGAACTATCGATAGAATAGCCTGCGCCTATTATAAGAATGAGCCGTTACCTGGTTCTATTCACACCTCGTTGCAATCGAATGTTCTGAAAATGAAATAGTTTTAGATTGCGAAGAATTATAATTTTCCCATTGTTATCATTGGGATAGTTTTATTTCTTTATTATTGATAAGCATAAAAACGTGATCGACCGCACGCTTTACTCACCCGGCACCGAAGCGAATGTCTACGCTTAACAGACGACCAGGCAATAGCCTTAGCATTTCAACCGTTACCGGAGGTCTTTCTCATTATGCTCAACCAGAAACTACCCCACGCCCCTTCAGAAGAACTGACGATCGACGTCGATCTACTTTATGAAATGGATCCGTGCGAGTTAAAGCTGGATGAAATGATTGAGGCGGAGCCTGAACCGGAAATGATTGAGGGACTTCCCGCCTCGGACGCGTTAACCCCCGCCGATCGTTACCTCGAACTGTTCGAGCACGTCCAGTCCTCAAAACTGTTTGCTGATAGCAAAACCTTTCCCGACTGCGCCCCCAGAATGGACCCACTGGATATTTTGATTCGCTATCGTAAAGTCAAACGACACCGGGACTTTGACCTACAACGCTTTGTCGAGAACCACTTTTGGCTGCCGGCCCCCCCCACCAGCGAATATGTTTCCGACCCTGAAAGCTCGCTGAAAGAGCATATTGATCAACTGTGGCCAGTGCTGACTCGCGAGCCGCAGGATCATATTCCCTGGTCTTCGCTGCTGGCGCTACCGCAGTCATACATCGTGCCAGGCGGACGCTTTAGCGAAACCTACTATTGGGATTCCTACTTCACCATGCTGGGTCTTGCAGAGAGTGGCCGGGAAGACTTACTGAAATGTATGGCAGATAACTTTGCCTGGATGATCGAAAACTATGGTCACATCCCGAACGGCAACCGCACCTACTACCTGAGCCGCTCCCAGCCACCGGTCTTTGCGCTAATGGTCGAACTGTTCGAAGAAGATGGCGTACGCGGCGCTCGTCGCTATCTTGATCATCTCAAAATGGAGTACGCGTTTTGGATGGATGGTGCCGACTCGCTGGTACTTAATCAGGCGTACCGTCATGTTATCAGAATGCCGGACGGTTCTCTGCTCAACCGCTATTGGGACGATCGTGATACCCCGCGCGATGAGTCCTGGCTTGAAGATGTAGAAACGGCTAAGCATTCAGGTCGACCACCAAATGAGGTTTATCGGGATCTACGTGCGGGTGCGGCCTCCGGCTGGGATTATTCATCACGTTGGTTGCGCGATGCCGGTCGCCTCGCCAGCATCCGCACCACTCAGTTCATCCCGATTGACCTGAACGCATTCCTCTACAAACTGGAAAGTACGATTGCGAACATTTCTGCATTAAAGGGAGAGCGAGATACCGAAGCACTGTTTCGCCAGAAAGCCAGCGACCGCCGTGCCGCCGTGAACCGCTATTTGTGGGACGATGAAAATGGCTGCTATCGCGATTACGACTGGCGACGTGAGCAGATGGCCCTCTTCTCTGCTGCCAGCATCGTTCCGCTGTATGTCGGCATGGCGACCCATGAACAAGCTGACCGACTCGCCAACACGGTACGCAGTCGCTTACTCACGCCAGGCGGCATTTTAGCAACCGAGTATGAAACCGGTGAACAGTGGGATAAACCCAACGGCTGGGCACCGTTGCAGTGGATGGCGATTCAGGGGTTTAAACTGTATGGCGATGACCATCTCGGCGATGAGATTGCCCGTAACTGGCTGAAGACGGTTAATATTTTTTATCAGGAACACCACAAGCTAATTGAAAAGTACCATATCGCTGACGGCACGCCGCGCGAAGGCGGCGGTGGGGAATATCCGCTGCAGGACGGATTTGGCTGGACGAATGGCGTGGTGCGCCGATTAATCGGTTTGTACGGTGAACCGTAAATGTCTGACGGCCTGATGCCACGAAATGCATCAGGCCGTTAGTTAATGGCATCGTACAGCGCGGTGTGGATTTTCTGCCATTTCTTGTTCTCTGCATTGGGATCTGCACGCACACGCAGTTGGGCCTGTTCCACATCATACTGCTGACGAGCAACGACCTCCGGTGTAGAGCAGAAACTGTGTAGGTAGCTTTTATGCAGTGACGTTAGTGATGCGCCATTCGACATGGCATGGCTGAGCGTATTCATAAACTGCTGGCAGGGCCTGGCCTCATCCATCTGTGAGGGATATCGCAGCAGAAGCTTCAGAACGGCGGTATTCCCCGCGGAAAATGCCTGCTCCGTCCACGCCAGCTTCCAGTCCATACCGCCTTGCAGGAACAGCGACGTGACGCGGGTATCGTTGCGATCGATAGCCGCCCGCATATTAAAGGTATCCCATGTAATGCCCATTCGGGTCACCGATTCTCGCGCGGAAGGCGCATCACGCCGCGGCTCCTCCTGTACTATCTCAACAGTTTGCCCTGAAGATGCTTGCGGTGCAGATGCATTGAATAGCCAGAAAGCGCCCAGAGAGATAGCCAGTACCATGACACCGACAGCCGCCCACAGCATGCCGGAAATCAGCTGTTCGCGCTCTTCGGCCGTGCGCTGCGCTCGCTTTTCAGGAGGATCGATACTGTCGGCAATTTCCATTTTATCGCCTCCAGCCTGCTCGTCTTTTTGCCTTGCCGTTTCCCAGAATTGACGCACCGTCGACTCATCAGAGTCCAGATATGATGCGGGATTGATACGCGTTCGGCGCTCTTCAAACGCCCGCTGCACAGAATGCGTAATTTGTTGATACTGGTAATTTAACAGCATCAGCTGTACTGACGTCAGCGGTTGCTGAGCAATGACAGCGTTTCGCGCCAGTCGGCAATCATCCAGAAACATCCGCAGCGTTAAGCGCGGTTCAACAAACAGCATCAACACTGACGTATCATTAAAAATCTGCGTAAAGTGACGAACAAATAGCTTCTTATCGACCACCATCAACGCCAGTTCGCTAAACAACATGCCGTCCAGCGCATCACGCCCTTCGCCCAGCTTTAACCAGCGACGCAAGCGTTCAGCGCCAAAGTGCTGCTTCAGGAAACTGTTTAGCGGATGCTGATCTGGCCATACCCGAGCGACGAGGGCTTTGAGCGTTAACTCTATTGCGCGAAGCTGACGCTGCGCCCGCATCTGCGCATCTGGCCCCCCGATTTCGATATCGGTTTGATAGTTCAGGAGCGGTTGTTGCTGGCGTAATTGCTCCAGTGCCGCTACAAAACGCAGCGCGGAAATCAGCTGGTTTTCACTGACATCCTGGCCACTTTCATACTGAGGCACACTCTGTTGAAGATGGCGTAAGCGCAACGTGAACTGACTGAGTTGCGCATCATTCATCTGCAAACGTCTGGCGACAGCCCCCCAACCGCCCAGATTCAGTCTGGCCTGATCGAGTTGCTCCAGAAACCAACGCGGATCTTTGCCCTCTGCCACATGTACGCCTAACAGCAGCAAAATTTCCACCGACGCCTGACGGATGATCCCCAAACAGTGTTCAAATGGCGCACATGTCGCCTGTAACGCGCTATTGGTCATTATCTTCCCTAAAAGAGCCCAGAAAGGTGCGGCCTCACGATGTATTTCGTTATCTTTTTATAAACGTGGTACTGCGCAGAATAGCGCCGCAGCACACTAGAACACATTCATATAACAAATAAATGTGTTTTGCAGTGACAACGGCAAAATCATTGAAATTTATTCTGGAGATAAACCCGTGTCTGTGTTGAAAACAGCGCGACCGCCTCACAATGACGGAGAGTGACTGGCTATGTCTGGTGATACGCAATAGCATATCGGGAAAAGTGCCTGAGATGACAGGATGTTCAGCCGGTAAAAACGTGAATGCCACCCCTTAAGTCGTAAGGCGTTTATGGCCAAAAATGGCCATATGGCAACTACGTCTGCTGATAATTATCTTTATACTGTTTTTCTTTTAAGAGAAATCATTATGCCGCATTGCGCCGCTCATTTTACCCCCGCCGGTATTGCATTTATCAAGCAATGGCAGGGCCTGTCGCTGGAAAAGTATCAGGATAAAAATGGTGTATGGGTCATTGGCTACGGGCATGAAATTACACCCGATGAAACCTTTGTTACCCCCATTTCAATGGCGCAGGCAGAGGCTCTGCTGCTCGCGGATCTGGATATCTGCAAAGCATTAATACGCACAAATAAACCTCAGCTTAACGACCCGTTTCAACAAGAGGCCTTTATTGCGTGGATGCTAAGTGTTGGGATAACGCGCTTTTGTCACGCAGAAATGTGGTCAGTTAATATTTCACAGCCAGATAGCGTCTGGCCGTGAAATAAATATCAATTATAGAAATTCATTTAACATCATTGCCGCCTGAGTACGGTTTTTAACTTCCAGGCGCTGATAAAGTGACTCAAGGTGGGCTTTTACCGTTCCGGTACTGATATTTAACAGCCGACCAATTTGTTTATTTGACTCACCAGCCGCCAGCATGGTCAGGATCTCTCGCTGGCGGGCGCTTAATGTTTTTATATTTTGCCTGCTGCTATCGTTTGTCGCTAAGTGATCCCTGGGAAGAAACATCATGCCCATCGCAACGCTGTTAAGCGCCAGAGTAAAGGTTTCAGCATCAGAGTCACGTGGCACAATGGCCAGCACGTTTAATTGCATCGCATCCTGCAGCCATTTCTTACTGCAATCAGTGGCAGAGATCAGCACCTTCACCGTTGAAAAAGAGTGTGCAATCTGTTGCAACAAGCCGCAGCAAAACACACCGTCGAGATCGCCATCCAGCATGAGCAGCGCATCTGGGGTGTTTTCCAGTTTTTGCCAAAGGTCATCTGCCTGACTGACACCCTGAACATTCACTCCTGGAATTCGTTGCTGCAAACTTACATTCATTCCATGAATAAATATTGACTGCCTGTCAAACATTATTACCTGCATTATTAACTCTCCGTCTGAAAAATAGTGGCTTTGAGACGTGAAAGGGTATTATTCACGAGGAAAAATAAGAACTCACCATTTGGCAGGGGTCATTCTACCGATAACAGAAGAATAAAGAAGCAGGAGTTATGAATAGTTACAGCTCAAAAAAAAGGATTACACAAAGCGGGCAGAACAGGATAGATTTCTGAGATATTCCTCATTTATCGCGGGTCAGAACCTCTTATTAAT
>NZ_JANEWM010000002.1:0-176443 GCF_028069825.1 Citrobacter sp. Igbk 14 | reverse complement strand
AACTAATTTTTCAGTATGTTAGAAACTCTCAACTAACATTGGAATTATCGCAAAACACAAGTTGCGCGCCATTTCATGGGACTTATCTTAACCTAAAACCACTATATTTATAAGTGTTATCGCGAATTAATCGAAGCAAAAAGGTGTTAACTCAGACTGCCGGTTTTCGTATTATTAACGCGTTCAATAAATACTGTTTAAATATTAAATAATAATTAATTAAGAATGCCACCATTCATTAATTATACTTAACAATAGATTCACACCGCGCCGTTGTCAGATCAGGTCGATAACAGTTTGTCAGGCTAAGACCTCAGTATTTTCGAATTGCGCAAACAGCAGATACTGCCAACCACGCACCGCTTTGCACATCTCACTATTTTTCGCCAAACAAATCACCATACCCAAGCTGCCACAACGATACATATAACCATAAAATACAAGATATCAAGATTATAATTCCATATTAATTTCATTATTTAGTTGTTAACAGTTAATTATAACCTCGCAACTTTCGAAATCTTCTACTAAAGACCCTTCAAAACTCACCGTCGGGGGAGTACATTGTTCTGTGCTGACTTCCACGGCAGGGAGTGGCATTCACAGCTAAAAAGGTCAAGATTCATGTCCCCCATTGAAAAATCCAGCAAATTAGAAAATGTCTGTTATGACATTCGTGGCCCGGTTCTGAAGGAAGCAAAGCGCCTGGAAGAAGAAGGCAATAAAGTTCTGAAACTCAACATCGGCAACCCTGCGCCATTCGGGTTTGAAGCACCAGATGAAATTCTGGTCGATGTGATCCGCAATTTACCTACCGCACAAGGGTATTGCGATTCAAAAGGTCTTTATTCAGCCCGCAAAGCGATCATGCAGCATTACCAGGCCCGCGGGATGCGCGATGTTACCGTGGAGGATATTTATATCGGTAACGGCGTTTCTGAATTAATCGTTCAGGCGATGCAGGCGTTGCTGAACAGTGGGGACGAAATGCTGGTTCCTGCGCCTGATTACCCGCTGTGGACAGCGGCAGTATCGCTCTCTGGCGGTAATGCCGTGCACTACCTGTGTGATGAATCATCAGACTGGTTCCCGGACCTTGATGATATTCGGGCAAAAATCACCCCGCGCACGCGAGGGATCGTCATCATCAACCCAAACAACCCTACCGGCGCTGTCTACTCCAAAGAGCTGCTGATGGAGATTGTTGAGATTGCTCGCCAGAACAACCTCATTATCTTTGCTGACGAGATTTATGACAAAATTCTCTATGATGATGCCGAGCATCACTCAATTGCGGCAATGGCCCCGGATCTGCTGACTATTACCTTCAACGGCCTGTCAAAAACTTACCGTGTCGCGGGGTTCCGTCAGGGCTGGATGGTACTGAACGGACCGAAGAAACATGCCAAAGGGTATATTGAAGGTCTTGAAATGCTGGCCTCCATGCGTTTATGCGCCAACGTTCCAGCGCAACACGCCATTCAAACCGCGCTGGGTGGATACCAGAGCATCAGCGAATTTATCATGCCAGGCGGACGTTTGTATGAACAGCGCAACCGGGCCTGGGAATTACTTAATGATATTCCGGGCGTTTCCTGTGTGAAACCGCGCGGTGCTCTGTATATGTTCCCGAAAATTGATGCCAAACGCTTCAATATTCACGATGACCAGAAAATGGTACTCGATTTCCTGCTGCAGGAAAAAGTCCTGCTGGTCCAGGGCACAGCATTCAACTGGCCGTGGCCGGATCACTTCCGTATCGTCACGCTACCGCGTATTGATGATATTGAAATGTCGCTGAGCAAGTTTGAGCGTTTCCTGTCCGGTTATCACCAGCTGTAATCATGCAAAGTGCTACCGGGTTTGCATCCGGTAGCACTCTCTGCGCAAAATACCGTTACTGAAGTCACAGAGTAAGGGTCGTTATGAAGCAGAGCCACTTTTTTGCCCACTTATCCCGTCTGAAGCTCATCAACCGCTGGCCGCTGATGCGTAACGTACGCACCGAAAACGTCTCCGAACATAGCCTGCAGGTCGCCATGGTCGCCCATGCACTGGCCGCGATTAAGAACCGGAAATTTGGTGGTCAGGTTAACGCAGAGCGCATCGCGCTACTGGCGATGTACCACGACGCTTCCGAAGTACTGACCGGCGACCTCCCTACCCCGGTAAAATACTTCAACTCACAAATTGCTCAGGAATATAAAGCCATTGAGAAAATTGCCCAGCAGAAGCTGGTCGATATGGTTCCGGATGAATTACGCGATATCTTTGCGCCATTAATTGATGAGCACGCCAGCAGCGATGAAGAGAGATCGATTGTGAAGCAGGCCGATGCCCTGTGCGCCTATCTGAAATGTCTGGAAGAGCTTTCGGCCGGTAACAACGAGTTTCTGCTGGCGAAAACACGGCTGGAAAAAACGCTGGAGTCACGGCGTAGTGAAGAGATGGACTATTTTTTAGCGGTCTTTGTCCCAAGCTTCCATCTGTCGCTGGATGAAATCAGTCAGGATTCACCGCTGTAAGTTTGTGGCGACGCTACCTTTGTAGGCCGGATAAGATCCGGCATCGTGCGCCATCATGCCTGATGGCGCTACGCTTATCAGGCCTACAAGACTGGAGACGCTAAACGATCCCGTAGGCCGGATAAGGCGTAGCCGCCATCCGGCGCATAATAAAAATCAAAACGGGAACAGCATCGGGATCATCACCACACACACCGCCATCACGATCACCGTAAATGGCACACCAATTTTCACAAAGTCGCTAAAGCTGTAGTTACCCGGCCCCAATACCAGCGTGTTGACGGGTGATGAGACTGGCGTCATAAAGGCCGCGGATGCCGCCATTGCAATCACCATCGCAAAAGGATACGGCGAAACCCCCATCGACTTCGCCGCCGCCAGCGCAATCGGCGCCATCAGCACTGCTGTTGCGGTATTCGAGATAAATAAGCCAATGGTCGCGCACAGGATAAACAGACAACCCAACATCATGTACGGGCCATATCCCCCACCGACGTCCATGAGTCCTTTTACCACCAGATCGACACCGCCGGTTTTTTGTAAAGCCAGCGCGAAAGGCATCATCCCAACGATCAAAATAATGCTTGGCCAGTGGATCGCCTTATAGGCGCTCTCTGCATCAATACACCGGAATTTCCCCATCAGCAGGCAGGCGATAATTGCGGCCACCGTATTGGGGATTTCATCCGTCAGCATTAACGCAACCATCAGAACCAGGCAAAAAATCGCGTGGGGTGCCTGACTGTGTGCCGGAGACGCTTCACTGACTTCAACCGGCATGTTCAACACCACAAAATCGCGGCCTTTTTTCCCAAGCGCGGTGATGAGTTTCCAGTTACCCACCACCAGAATGATATCGCCCATCAGCAACGGTTCATCCACCACCGCGCCGTCCATCGCCGTACCATCACGCTTCACCCCGACGACGTTCAGGCCGTAACGTGTACGAAACGCGATTTCCCGTACCGTTTTACCGATCAGTTCTGATTCAGGGATCAACGAAATCTCAGCCATCCCCACATCGAGCGCCTGTTCGGAAAAATACTCGCCGCGCAACACCATCGGCTCCAGCAATTGTTCACTGCAGAATTCGCGCAGATCGACATCGGCCGCGGACATATCAATGAGCAAAACGTCGCGGGCACGGAACTCAGAAACCCCATTAACGTCCACAATCACGCGCCGAAAGCGACGCCAGCGTTCAACACCAATAACGTTTGCCCCATAGCGCTCACGCAGCTTCAGGTCGTCAAGACGCTGGCCAATCATCGGCGAACCTGGACGAATCGCCAGGCGGCGGGCGCGCCCCGTCAGACGATACTCTTTGATAAGATCGCGAAAGGTCCGGCGTTTCCAGCCATCCCCCTGCTGCCCGGAGTCCTCACCCTTGAGCATAAAACGCATCAACAGCATGTAAATAATGCCGAGCACCAGAACAACCAGCCCCAACGGAGTCACGCTGAAAAAACTGAAACCGTTTAGTCCTTCGCGCAGTAACTCACTGTTGACGACCAGGTTCGGTGGCGTCGCCACCAGCGTCATCATGCCGCTGATAAGCCCCGCGAAGCTAAGCGGCATCATCAGGCGTGAGGGAGAGGTTTGCATGCGCATAGATACGCTTAAAACAACAGGAATAAAAATCGCGACTACACCGGTGGAACTCATAAAAGCGCCGAGCCCGGCGACGGTGATCATCAGCAAAACCAGCATCTTGACTTCACTACTACCGGCAACCTTCACCAGCCAGGCCCCCATCACCGTTGCCACTCCGGTACGCACCAGGCCGTCCCCAATGATAAATAAGGCCGCTATCAAAATAACGTTAGGATCGCTGAAACCAGAAAATGCCTCTGAGATGCTCAGTGTTCCACTCAGAACAAAGGCAATGATGACCAACAGAGCAACTGCATCCATACGCACTCTGCCAGTGGCAAACAAAACGACGGCAATCGCCAACAATGAGAGAACCCATATCAATTCACCGTTCACAACATATCCTTGTTAAATGAGAGGGATGGATTGAGTTTGCCATAAAAAAGCCCCAACAGTCTGGGGCTAAATCACGATCAGGTATTTCTTATAACAACCACATTTCCGTTGGGTTGCTTGGTCACGGAAATCTGTTCCAGACTGGTCAACGAAAAGTCGACCTCATCCAGACGCGGCGTGTCCGACGGCGCGTTGACCGCGATCACATGACATCCGGCAGCCAGGCCAGAGAGTACCCCAGCGGGCGCATCTTCAACCACCGCACACTCCTGCGGTGCAAGGCCTAGCAGTTGAGCGCCTAACAGATATGCATCTGGCTCTGGTTTGCCTCTCTTTACCCGCTCAGCAGTGACAAACACTTCAGGCGCGGGAAGGCCAGCAACACGATGGCGTGCCCGCGCAACGGGCATCGACCCCGAGGTCACAATCGCCCAAGGGATACCCGCTTTATTCAGGTGATTGAGTAAATCAATCGCCCCGGGTAGCGCGGTGATTCCATCCGTTTCAGTCGCTTCAATATGCTCCAGACGCGTGAACTCCGCCGCGATCTCCGCGTCAGACTTGCCAGGCATAAAGTGCCGCAAGGAGGTAATTGCCTGCTTGCCGTGAATAAAACCGAGTACCTCGTCATGATCGAGACCAAAACGATCGGCCCAGTTACACCACGCACGTTCTACGGCTGGTAAGGAATCGACCAGCGTCCCATCCAGATCAAACAGAAAGCCTTTGCACTGCACGCTCGCCCCCTCAGGCATTAATGATTTGGTTAATTTCATTCGCGCTCAGGTGATACTGACGCGGGCAGGAGTGCCAGACATTCAGCATGCGCTGATATTTTTCCCACATTGGGGTCTGAGCGTTGAAGCCATGTGTACCGGCATCAAAGTGGGTATAACGGCCTTCCACGTTCACCATAAAACGAACATACCCGAGGAAACGGGCTTCCGTTGCGGCATCAAAGCCAAGGAACGTCACGCGGCGTTCATCAATAGCCTGTGCATCTTTAAGGTTAGTCCAGGACACGTGTAATGCGTGATACATCTCCATAATATCGATAATCGTACGACAGGTTTCTTCCGTCAGCTCACCAAACTCACGATCCAGCTCGCGCATCTGCAAGCCGTAACCGCGTTCAATAATCGTCTGCAAACGACGATAACGCTCGGCGTTGGTCGGATCGAGCATGGTCATCATTTTGTACTGGTTCGACAAAATAAGACGTTGAGCGTTGGTCATTTCCATTTGGGACTCCTGTATCACTACTACTGCGATGAAAAAAAAAGAAGGCTACTTGTGCCTTCTTTTATATGCGTAATCAGGGGTCAATTACAAATCATCGAGGAAAGTTTTATCCAGTTGTTTGAAGGCGCGCTTAAGCGTGTCAGCCAGCGCCTGGTAATCCGGCTTCCCTTCAACCGGCGATAACGCCTGTCCGGCTTCTTGTAATTTTCCCCGAACTTCGTAGAACCAGTTGAGAATCGAAGGCGGCAGTGGCGTAACGGAACGTTTACCCAACCACCACATGCCCTGCATTGGCAGGCTCAGCGCAAACAGTGCCGTTGCCACAGCCGGTCCCAACTGACCACCTAACGCAATTTGCCAGCATAACGTGAAGACGGCGATAGGTGGCATAAAGCGAATCGCATAGCGCGTCATGCGGATCACACGATTCTCAACAAACACGGGCGCCAGGCGCTTTTCCATTGGCCACGTCTTTGCGTAGTGCTGTCCCCGGCGAAACAAGCTAAAAAAATTGACGGAGCGATTATCCGGTGTCGACATGGCGGTTACCTCAACTTCACATATAAAAATTAAAAAATTTGTGCAAAACAACAACTGCAAAGGACATCGTTCAAAACATTTTGTCTTTGATACCCACATTCAGGTATCCTGTGCCGGCCTGTAAGGCCTTTAGTCCAAAATCATTGAGTCGTCAAATTGGCATACAGTATGCCATTGGCTGAAAAATACGCAAAATGGCATAGACTCAAAGGTATTTATTCCATCGTGCCCAAAAAGACCCTGGCGCATGATGTTAATCATAAACGTCGGTGTCATCATGCGCTACGCTCTATGACTCCCTGACGTTTTTTTAGCCACGTATCATAAATAGGTACTTCCATGTCGAGTAAGTTAGTACTGGTTCTGAACTGCGGTAGCTCCTCACTGAAATTTGCCATCATCGATGCAGTAAACGGTGAAGAATACCTCTCTGGTTTAGCCGAATGTTTCCATCTCCCAGAAGCACGTATCAAGTGGAAAATGGACGGCGGTAAACAAGAAGCGGCTTTAGGTGCAGGCGCCGCTCACAGTGAAGCGCTGAACTTTATCGTTAACACTATTCTGGCACAAAAACCAGAATTGTCCGCGCAATTGACTGCAATTGGTCACCGTATCGTACACGGCGGCGAGAAGTATACCAGCTCCGTGGTTATTGACGATTCCGTTATCCAGGGCATCAAAGATTCCGCCTCTTTCGCACCGCTGCACAACCCGGCTCACCTGATCGGTATCGCAGAAGCGCTGAAATCCTTCCCAAGCCTGAAAGACAAAAACGTGGCTGTGTTCGACACCGCGTTCCATCAGACTATGCCGGAAGAATCTTACCTCTACGCTCTGCCGTACAGCCTGTACAAAGAGCATGGCGTTCGTCGTTACGGCGCGCACGGTACCAGCCACTTCTTCGTGACTCAGGAAGCGGCAAAAATGCTGAACAAACCGGTTGATGAACTGAACATCATCACTTGCCATCTGGGCAACGGCGGTTCTGTTTCTGCAATCCGTAATGGTAAATGTGTTGATACCTCCATGGGTCTGACCCCGCTGGAAGGTCTGGTGATGGGTACGCGTTCCGGTGACATCGACCCGGCGATTATCTTCCACCTGCACGACACCCTGGGCATGAGCGTTGACCAGATCAACAAAATGCTGACCAAAGAGTCTGGCCTGCTGGGTCTGACCGAAGTCACCAGCGACTGCCGTTATGTTGAAGATAACTACACCACCAAAGAAGACGCTAAACGTGCAATGGACGTTTACTGCCACCGTCTGGCGAAATACATCGGTTCCTACACCGCGCTGATGGATGGTCGTCTGGATGCGGTTGTCTTCACCGGTGGCATTGGTGAAAACGCAGCGATGGTTCGTGAACTGTCTCTGGGCAAACTGGGCGTTCTGGGCTTCGAAGTTGACCACGAACGTAACCTGGCCGCACGTTTCGGCAAATCTGGTTTCATCAACAAAGAAGGTACCCGTCCTGCGGTGGTTATCCCAACCAACGAAGAACTGGTTATCGCGCAAGACGCGAGCCGTCTGACTGCCTGATTTCACACCGCCAGCCTAGCTGGCGGTGCTGTTTTGTAACCCGTCTAAATTGGCGGTAACGAAAGAGGATAAACCGTGTCCCGTATTATTATGCTGATCCCTACCGGAACCAGCGTCGGCCTGACCAGCGTCAGCCTTGGCGTGATCCGTGCTATGGAACGCAAAGGCGTTCGTCTGAGCGTCTTTAAGCCAATCGCTCAACCTCGTGCCGGTGGCGATGCACCAGACCAGACTACCAGCATCGTGCGTGCTAACTCCTCTCTGCCAGCCGCTGAGCCGCTGAAGATGAGCCACGTGGAATCTCTGCTGTCCAGCAATCAGAAAGATGTGCTGATGGAAGAGATTATCGCGAACTACCACGCGAACACCAAAGATGCTGAAGTTGTACTGGTTGAAGGCCTGGTCCCAACCCGTAAACATCAGTTCGCCCAGTCTCTGAACTACGAAATCGCGAAAACGCTGAACGCGGAAATCGTCTTCGTGATGTCTCAGGGCACCGATACTCCGGAACAGCTGAACGAGCGTATTGAACTGACTCGCAGCAGCTTCGGCGGCGCGAAAAATACCAACATCACCGGCGTTATCGTTAACAAACTGAACGCACCGGTTGATGAGCAGGGCCGTACCCGCCCGGATCTGTCCGAGATTTTCGACGACTCTTCCAAAGCGAAAGTGATCAAAGTTGATCCGGCTAAACTGCAAGAATCCAGCCCGCTGCCAGTACTGGGCGCGGTGCCGTGGAGCTTCGATCTGATCGCAACGCGTGCAATCGATATGGCGCGTCACCTGAACGCTACCATCGTTAACGAAGGCGATATCAATACCCGTCGCGTGAAATCCGTAACGTTCTGCGCGCGCAGCATTCCGCACATGCTGGAACACTTCCGTGCAGGTTCCCTGTTGGTAACGTCCGCCGATCGTCCTGACGTGCTGGTTGCAGCATGCCTGGCGGCAATGAACGGCGTAGAAATCGGCGCCCTGCTGCTGACTGGCGGCTACGAAATGGACGCGCGCATCAACAAACTGTGCGAACGTGCATTCGAAACTGGCCTGCCGGTATTCATGGTGAACACCAACACCTGGCAGACCTCTCTGAGCCTGCAGAGCTTCAACCTGGAAGTGCCGGTTGACGATCACGAGCGCATCGAGAAAGTTCAGGAATACGTTGCAAACTACATCAACGCTGACTGGATTGAATCTCTGACCGCGACCTCTGAGCGCAGCCGTCGTCTGTCTCCGCCAGCGTTCCGTTATCAGCTGACCGAACTGGCGCGTAAAGCCGGTAAACGTGTTGTTCTGCCAGAAGGTGACGAACCGCGTACTGTTAAAGCAGCGGCTATCTGTGCTGAACGTGGGATCGCAACCTGCGTACTGCTGGGTAACCCGGATGAGATCACCCGTGTTGCCGCGTCTCAGGGCGTTGAGCTGGGTGCTGGCGTAGAAATCGTTGACCCGGATGTGGTTCGCGAAAGCTACGTTGCTCGCCTGGTCGAACTGCGTAAAAACAAAGGCATGACCGAAACCGTTGCTCGCGAACAACTGGAAGACAACGTGGTTCTCGGTACTCTGATGCTGGAACAAGACGATGTTGACGGTCTGGTTTCTGGTGCCGTGCACACGACAGCAAACACCATTCGCCCACCGCTGCAGCTGATTAAAACTGCGCCGGGTAGCTCTCTGGTGTCTTCTGTGTTCTTCATGCTGCTGCCGGATCAGGTTTATGTTTACGGCGACTGCGCGATCAACCCAGATCCGACCGCAGAACAACTGGCAGAAATCGCGATTCAGTCTGCTGATTCCGCGATTGCCTTCGGCATCGAACCACGCGTTGCAATGCTCTCCTACTCCACCGGTACATCTGGTGCAGGTAGCGATGTAGAGAAAGTACGTGAAGCAACACGTCTGGCGCAGGAAAAACGTCCTGACCTGATGATCGACGGTCCGCTGCAGTACGATGCGGCTGTTATGGCTGATGTAGCAAAATCCAAAGCGCCGAACTCTCCGGTTGCAGGTCGCGCTACCGTGTTCATCTTCCCGGATCTGAACACCGGTAACACCACCTACAAAGCGGTACAACGTTCTGCTGACCTGATCTCCATCGGGCCGATGCTGCAGGGTATGCGTAAGCCGGTGAACGACCTGTCTCGTGGCGCGCTGGTAGACGATATCGTCTACACCATCGCTCTGACCGCGATCCAGTCCTCCCAGCAGCAGTAATCTGCTGTGTACGCCGGATGGTGACCTAAACGCATCCGTTGCAACCTACATAGCGTGATTCTTGAAACCGGAAATAGCTGATATTTCCGGTTTTTTTATGCCCGTCCCTTTCATTAACAAATTCTGAAATATTTGCTTAGATGCGCTGCATCAATGAATAACTATTCTCCTGTTTGCATACTTAGCCTCTTTGCTTTGCAACAGGGATAGTCCTTTATGTCTGCAGTAACAGAATCACAACCCGCGAAAAAATGGGCCATGCCCGACACGCTGGTCATTATTTTTTTCGTCGCCATTTTAACCAGTCTGGCAACATGGGTCGTTCCCGTCGGAATGTTCGACAGCCAGGAAGTGCAGTACCAGGTTGATGGACAAACCAAAACGCGTAAAGTGGTCGATCCCCACTCTTTTCGTATTCTGACCAACGATGCGGGTGAAGAGCAATATCACCGGGTTAAGTTCTTCACCACCGGCGATGAAAGCCCTGGTCTGATGAATTTTCCGTTTGAAGGGTTAACCTCCGGTTCAAAATTTGGCACCGCCGTTGGCATCATTATGTTTATGCTGGTGATTGGTGGTGCATTCGGCATCGTAATGCGCACAGGAACCATCGATAACGGCATCCTGGCGCTGATCCGTCATACACGGGGTAATGAGGTCTTGTTTATCCCGGTACTGTTTATTCTCTTCTCGTTAGGCGGTGCCGTCTTTGGCATGGGGGAAGAAGCGGTCGCCTTCGCCATTATCATTGCGCCGCTAATGGTGCGGTTAGGTTACGACAGCATCACCACCGTTCTGGTGACCTATATTGCCACCCAAATTGGCTTTGCCAGCTCATGGATGAACCCATTCTGTGTGGTTGTCGCACAGGGTATTGCGGGTGTGCCCGTGCTCTCGGGTTCGGGTCTGCGCATCGTCGTGTGGGTTGTGGCGACGATGATCGGCCTGACGTTCACGCTGGCCTACGCGGCACGTATCAAGAAGAACCCATTGCTGTCCCGGGTGCATGAATCGGACCGTTTCTTCCGTGAGCAGCAGGACGAGGTCGTCGAGCGACGTTTCACACTGGGTGACTGGCTGGTCCTGATTGTGTTGACCGCAGTGATGATTTGGGTGGTCTGGGGCGTTATCGTCAACGCGTGGTTCATTCCTGAAATTGCCAGTCAGTTTTTCACCATGGGGCTGGTGATTGGCATTATCGGGGTTGTTTTTCGACTCAACGGTATGACGGTCAATATCATGGCCTCCTCGTTTACTGAGGGTGCGCGAATGATGATCGCGCCAGCCCTGTTGGTCGGCTTTGCCAAGGGAATATTACTGCTGGTTGGTAATGGCGAAGCGGGTGATGCCAGTGTGTTAAATACCCTGCTGCACAGTATCGCCAACGGTATCAGTGGCCTGGACAACGCGATTGCGGCCTGGTTTATGCTGCTTTTCCAGGCTGTGTTTAACTTCTTTGTCACATCCGGTTCGGGTCAGGCAGCACTGACTATGCCGCTACTGGCACCACTGGGCGATCTGGTTGGGGTAAATCGCCAGGTCACCGTGTTGGCTTTTCAGTTTGGTGACGGCTTCAGTCATATTATCTACCCAACCTCTGCGTCGCTGATGGCGACATTAGGGGTATGTCGGGTGGACTTCCGCAACTGGTTGAAGGTGGGTGCCACGCTGCTGGGCCTGCTGTTTATTATGTCCAGCGTAGTGGTTATTGGTGCGCAAATGATGGGCTACCATTAAACAACAAGGCCGGATAATGCACATCAACGGCTTATCCGGCCTACAACGAGTCCCGATCCGTCATCCAGGATCGGCGGCGCTGAGTTTACTCAGCTTCTTCGTGTTTTTCGGCTTTCGCACTTTCATTCTTGGCATTGCGTGTCATCCACAGCGCCAGTGCTTTCAGTGAGTCCGGTGTAAATTCATCACAGCGCGCGGTAATTTCTTCCGGCGTCAGCCAGCACACTTCACTAATCTCTTCTTCCTGCAGCGCAAACGGTCCGTGAGAAACGCAGCTAAACAGCCCGCCCCAGACGCGACAGTTCTGGTCTTCAAAATAAAACTGACCGTGCTCGGCAAACGGGACACCGGCAATGCCCAATTCTTCTTCCGCTTCACGACGCGCGGAGTCCAGAAGCTGCTCATCAGCCTGCACAACCCCCCCCGCGGTAGCATCCAGCATACCGGGCATAAAGTCCTTTGTCTCAGTGCGACGTTGAACCAGAATTTTACCCATACCATCGTGTACAACGATATACGTTGCACGGTGGCGCAAGCATTGTGCCCGCATTTGTTCCCGGCTGGATTGTGCGATGACTTCATTGTCTTCATTCACAATATCCACCCATTCAGTACTTGCCAAACGACGCTGTTCCACCATCAGGAAACCTTCTTTTTTCTAGCGCTCTTACGGCGCGTTTACGTTTGTGGGGTAAATTACGGATTAATCTCGACCTGCGCAATAATACTTTGATCATTGAGTGCCATCACGCTAAGAACATTATCATCCAGAATCCCGTAGCTTGCCGTAAATCCCCCTTTCGGGATGCTTACCGAACCTGGGTTAAATTGGTAGATATCCCCACGTCGCTCTGCCACAGGCAAATGCGTATGCCCATAAACCAGCACATCGCCGGCGTTGAGCGGTGGTAAGTTATCCGGACCAAAAAGATGTCCGTGCGTCAGAAAGAGTCGCTGGCTGTCAGTCAGAATTTGCTGCCACGGCGCGGTTATTGGAAAATGCAGGAGCATCTGATCCACTTCGCTGTCGCAATTTCCACGCACTGCAATTATCCGCGACGCCTGCTCATTCAAACGCTCGGCGACCTGCGCTGGCGCGTAGCCCTCTGGCAGCGCATTACGCGGCCCATGGTTCAATACATCGCCCAGTATCACCAGCCATTGCGCACCACTTTGGGTAAACCGTTCAAGTACGCATTCCGTAGCCGGCAACGAACCATGAATGTCCGATGCGAACATCAGTTTCATCACTCACCCCTCGTTGAAAAATACCTTTCAATGATACTGGATTACGCCCCTACTTTCAGCAGGAACGCTTCGCTGAAAGCGCGATAAAACGTTGTACCGAAGCGCGCTGCCACTGGAAGGTGGCATACTCCGCGAGCTGTTCTGGTACATCATCGCCATTCAGAACCAATCGATTAAGCATTAGCGCCAAATCGCTGTCTGCGATACACCATTCACCAAACAAATTCTGCTTACCTTGCGCCAGTAAACTGCCCGCCGTGGCAAACAATTTTTCCGCACTGGCCCTTCCTGCTTCCGTCAACGGACCTTTCTTCACGCCACCAAAAACCACATCCGTCGAACGCTCTTCCCGGATAGGCATCAGATCGCTACGGAGCCAGGCCTGAACCTGGCGGGCACGAGCCCGTTTTTGTAGATCGTGCGGATAAATACGCTCCCATTGCGGTGGAGCGAAACGCTCTTCCAGGAACTCGGCAATCGCCGAGGATTCACTCAGTTCAAAACCGTCAATGTCCAGAACCGGTACACGACGCGTCAGCGCATACCCTTGCCATGAAGGTTGCAAGTGTTCACCACTATTGAGGTCGACAGTTTTCAGCGTAAAAGGCAGCCCTTTCTCTTGCAGAGCGACATAAACAGACAGCACATAAGGGGAGAAAAAATTGGCATCTGACCACAGCGTAATTGCAGGTTTGCTCATAATGTCCTCTGAAGTGTATTGGCTTGCTTTCAAAATATAGAGTCTTTCTCTCGCTGTCACTTGATGAAAACTCACGCACGTTAGCAGCTTCTATACTTGTAGTGACCCGGTTCATGACAAAACGGACGCTGAAAATGATCGACCTCTACTACACTCCATCGCCAAACGGGCACAAAATCACACTGTTTCTCGAAGAGGCACAGTTAAAGTACCGCCTGATACATGTAGATATCAGCAGAGGCAGCCAGTTCCGCCCTGACTTTTTGCAGATTTCACCGAATAATAAAATTCCGGCCATCATCGACTGCGCCCCGGAGGATGGTGGAAAACCCATTAGCCTGTTTGAGTCTGGTGAGATTTTACTCTACCTGGCGGAAAAGAGCGGTAAGCTACTCAGCGGTGAATTACGCGAGCGCCACACCACGCTGCAGTGGCTCTTCTGGCAGGTTAGCGGACTTGGGCCAATGCTCGGACAAAATCATCACTTCAGCCACTTCGCACCGCAAACTATCCCCTACGCTATTGAACGGTATCAGGTAGAAACCCAGCGACTGTACAACGTCATGAATAAACGTCTGGAAATATCCCCCTGGCTGGGTGGCGATCATTACAGCATTGCCGACATTGCCTGCTGGCCGTGGATTAATCTCCACCAGCGCCAGCGTATCGACCTCGACAACTATCCAGCGGTCAATAACTGGTACGAACGTATCCGTACTCGTCCCGCAACAGAACGGGCGATGCAGCAAGCGCAAAGCGAGAAAAGTTAACGCGATTCGGTTCTCGTGTATCATGAAAAGGTTCATACATGGAGGAAACCTGCAATGTCACAACCTGACGCAATTATTCGTATAAAAAACCTTCGTCTGCGCACTTTTATCGGCATTAAAGAAGAAGAGATCCTGAACCGACAGGATATCGTCATCAATATTGCCATCCACTATCCCGCAGACAAAGCCCGGACCAGTGAAGATATCAACGACGCGCTGAATTATCGCACCATCACCAAGAGCATCATTTCGCACGTTGAGAGTAACCGCTTCTCATTGTTGGAAAAATTAACGCAAGATGTGCTCGATATCGCACGCGAACATCACTGGGTCACTTATGCTGAAGTGGAGATCGATAAACTTCACGCATTGCGTTACGCCGACTCCGTTTCCATGACATTGAGCTGGCAGCGCTAAACATAACCCGGGAGGCGACATGCAGATTCTGATTACCGGCGGTACTGGCCTGATTGGACGTCATTTGATCCCCTGCCTGCTGGAACTGGGGCATCAGATTACCGTAGTGACACGTGCTCCTGATAAGGCTCGTCAGATTCTGGACTCCCGGGTCACGCTATGGAAAGGGCTGGAAGAGCAGCAAAACCTCGATGGCATTGATGCTGTCATCAATCTTGCCGGAGAACCTATCGCTGACAAACGCTGGAGCGCTGAGCAAAAAGAGCGTTTGTGCCAGAGCCGCTGGGGGATTACGCAGAAACTGGTCGATTTAATCAAGGTCAGCGACACGCCGCCTGCCGTACTCATCTCTGGTTCCGCTACGGGATACTACGGCGATCTGGGTGAAGTCGTTGTGACGGAAGAAGAACCGCCACACAATGAATTCACCCATAAGTTGTGCGCCCGGTGGGAACAGATCGCCAGCGCTGCGCAAAGCGACAGAACGCGCGTATGTTTGCTGCGTACTGGCGTTGTATTGGCCTCTACGGGCGGGATCCTCGCTAAGATGGTCCCACCGTTTCGTCTGGGGCTTGGCGGTCCTATCGGTAATGGGCGTCAATACCTGGCCTGGATCCATGTTGACGATATGGTCAACGGGATTATCTGGCTGCTGGACAACGATCTGCGCGGTCCCTTCAACATGGTTTCGCCATACCCGGTTCGCAATGAGCAGTTTGCCCATGCGCTGGGTCATGCCCTAAACCGCCCGGCGATCCTGCGCGTTCCAGCGGCCGCTATGCGGCTGCTGATGGGCGAATCCTCGGTGCTGGTCCTCGGGGGTCAGCGTGCGTTGCCCAAACGCCTGGAAGCGGCCGGTTTTGCGTTTCGTTGGTACGATTTGGAAGAAGCGCTGGCCGATGTCATCCGATAATGTCTGATATCCCTTCACTGTTGCCATTGTGGTGGTATGGTTAAAAAACCGAATACCACGATGGCGACGTTATGGCGATAATATCAACACCCCGACTTACCCTCTCTTTGTACCAACTCGCTGACTGGCCTTTTTTCCAGCGGCTACGAGAAAATCCTGACGTCATGCGTTTCATGGGGGATATCGCCCCAACCAAAGATACTCGCCTGCTCTTCGCCAGACGCCTTTCCGCTCGACATACCTTTGTTATCCGTGAGCACAACAACACGGCGCAACTGGGTGATATTGGCTTACAGATAAGCCATCTTTATCCTCAGGAAGCGGATATTGGCTATGCCATCACGCCGCGGGCGCAAGGAAAAGGTATTGCCAGCGAAGCCGTACGTGCCGTGTGCGATTATGCCTTTCAACAGGCTGGCGTAACGGCGATAAATGCCTATGTATTAGCTGGGAATACCGGATCGATACGCATTCTGGAAAAAACAGGATTTACACGCACTCAGGTGCTTGAAAAAGCCTATGAAGTGAACGGCATAGCGCATGACGACTGGGTTTATCGTTTGGAGTACAGCGCGTTAAAACGGTAGGCCCGGCAAGCATAGCGCCTCCGGGCAACTCAATTACTTCAGCGATCCTTTAAGGAACTGCTGTAAACGCGGGCTTTGTGGGTTCCCGAACACCTGCTCCGGATTGCCCTCTTCTTCAATTTTTCCCTGATGCAGGAAAATAACGTGTGAGGATACGTGGCGGGCAAACCCCATTTCATGCGTCACGACCACCATGGTTTTCCCCTCCTCAGCCAGCTGTTGCATGATGCGCAGCACTTCGCCGACCAGCTCTGGGTCTAGCGCCGAGGTGGGTTCATCAAACAGCAGAACTTCCGGCTCCATCGCCAGCGCACGGGCAATTGACACACGCTGCTGCTGACCGCCGGACAGATGCACCGGGTATTTCCCCTGCGCGCGCTCATCAATACCGACTTTGGCCAGATACTTCACCGCACGCTCGCGGGCTTCATGCTTGCTCAGCCCCAGCACCTGGATAGGTGCTTCCATGACGTTTTCCAGCACCGTCATGTGACTCCACAGGTTGAAGTGCTGAAAAACCATCGTCAGTCGCGTACGTAACAGACGCAGCTGATTTTTATCTGCAACCTTCAACTGACCGTCTTTGTCGCGTACCAGACCAATATTCTGACCGCTAACCACAATCGTTCCGGCGCTCGGTTTTTCCAGAAAGTTAATGCAGCGCAGGAAGGTACTTTTACCTGAACCTGACGAACCAATAATGCTGATAACATCACCCGCATTGGCCTGCAGCGATACCCCTTTCAGCACTTCATGTTCGCCGTAGTGCTTATGTAAATCGATAACGTTTAATTTATTCTCAGGCATCGTGTTACTCGAACTATTTAGAGGATACATGCTGCAACCAGCGTTTTTCCGCTTTACGGAACAAACTGATCAGGACATACGAAATCATCAAATACAGTACAGCGGCAATACCGAATGCGGTAAATGGCTGGTAGGTTGCCGAGTTGATGTCACGGGCGATTTTCAACAAATCCGGCACCGTCGCAGTAAATGCCAGCGCCGTGGAATGCAGCATTAAAATGACTTCGTTGCTGTATGCCGGTAACGCGATACGCAGTGCGGAAGGCAAGATAATGCAGCGGTACAGTTTGAAGGAAGAGAAACCGTAAGCTCGTGCGGCTTCAATCTCGCCATGCGGCACGGAACGGATGGCCCCGGCAAAAATCTCCGTCGTGTAGGCACAGGTATTCAGCGTCAGCGCCAGTACGGTACAGTTCAGCCCGCTGCGGAAAAACGCGTTGAGAAAATCTGTCCCTTTCACAATCTCCAGCGTATACATGCCGGAATAAAACACCAACAGCTGAACATACAGCGGCGTTCCACGAAAAATATAGGTGAACAACCAGATAGGAAACTGGATAAATTTATTGCTTGATACACGACCAATCGCCAAAAACAGTGCCAGAATCCCGCCCATCACCACCGATGAGATCAGCAACCACAATGTGATCGCCACGCCGGTAAAGCGATAGCCGTCAGTCCACAACAGGGATTTCCAGTACTCCTGAATAATTTCAATCACAGGTCAGCCCTCTTCACACCCACGGAGTAGCGGCGCTCAAGGTACAGCAGCACACCATTAGACACGGTGGTAAACACCAGATAGATGACCCCACATACCACGGCAAAATAGAACGGCTCCCAGGTGCTTTTTCCGGCAAGCTGAGTGGCTTTCACCACATCTTCAAGTCCAAGCAGTGACACCAGCGCCGTGGCCTTCAGAATAACCTGCCAGTTGTTGCCAATCCCCGGCAAGGCAAAGCGCATCATTGCTGGAAACATAATGCGGCGAAAAATTTGCGAACGGGTAAAACCGAATGCCGTCGCCGCTTCAATATGACCTTTCGGTACTGCCATAAACGCGCCACGGAAGGTTTCCGTAAAATAGGCTCCGTAGATAAATCCGAGCGTAATAATCCCTGCAACCATCGGATCGATATCAATCTGACTGATACCCACTGCGTCGGTAATCGTGTTCAGCGCGATTTGTAATCCGTAGAAAATGAGCAGCATTAAGACGAGATCGGGAACCCCGCGGATAAGCGTGGTGTACCCTTCGAAAATAAGCTCCATTGCCCGGTTTTGCGAAAGCTTCGCTGCCGCGCCAACAAGGCCTATCATGACCGCCAGCACTACCGAGCTGAGAGCCAGCTCCAGCGTAACAATCGCGCCCTGTAAAATAACACCTGAAAAGCCATACAACATGCTGCCTGTCCTGTCGTGTGTGGTGGAGTAATAAGCCTCTTTTGATTTCAGACTAACCGTTAAATGCCGGATGGCGGCTTTGCCTTATCCGGCCTACACAATCACCGTAGGCCGGATAAGCGCAGCGCCATCAGGCATAAATTCAACGCGTCAAAAATCTACGGGCTTTATCAGCACCTGCGGTGATTAACCGCCGTAAACATCAAAATCGAAATACTTTTTCGCCAGCTTCTCGTAAGTACCGTCAGCACGCATCTCTGCAAATGCTTTATTCAGTGCTTCGCGCAGTTCATTATCGTCTTTGCGCAGCCCCATACCGGTACCGACGCCGAACAGTTTCTCGTCTTTCACTGACGGGCCGCCGAATTTGTAATCTTTACCTACTGGCTGCTTCAGGAAGCCTTCGCTGGCCGCGACTTCATCCTGGAATGCGGCATCAATACGCCCGGCAGTCAGGTCAGAATAGATATTGTCTTGCCCCTGATAAGAGACGATTTCAATGCCTTTTGGCGCCCAGTGTTCGTTACCGAACGTTTCCTGAGTCGTGCCCTGCAGCACACCGACACGCTTACCTTTCAGAGACTCGATGGTCGGCTGAATAGCGGAATCTTTAGCAACCACCAGACGAGAGTCTGCTGCATAAAGCTTGTCGGTAAAGGCAATCTCTTGCTGACGTTTTTCAGTAATGGAAAGCGACGACATGATGGCATCGATCTTCTTCGCTTTTAACGAAGGGATCAGCGCATCCAGCGGGTTTTCCACGAAGGTACATTGTGTATTGATGCGTTTGCAGAGCTCTTTAGCCAGATCGATATCAAAACCGACCAATTCACCCTGTGCATTTTTCGATTCGAACGGTGCATAAGTAGGATCTGTACCGATACGAATTTTTTGCGGGATGGCTGCAAATGCTGCGGTAGCACTGGAGAAAGCCAGAACCAGAGAAAGAGACAACACCAGTTTTTTCATAACTATCCTCAACAGACTGTCTTTTATAGGGGATCTTTACAGGACCAGGTGCAGTTATCGTGCCATTAATCAGGCCGACAAGGCAAAGCATTCTACCTTGTCAGCGGTATTTATTTGCATGAAAAGCGCTTAAGTATGCAATCATGCTTATTAAGACCACGATAAAAGCACCAAAACAGTGCACTGAAATCATTATGCACCGTAATGGTTAACCCCTATGGTGCAGTTAATTCCCCGTTTCAGCGTATCAATCGCCGTAGACATTAAAGTTAAAATACTTACTCGCCATTTTGTCGTAGGTACCATCTTTACGCAGTTCGCCCAGCGCTTTATCAAACGCCGCTTTCAGCTCGACATCGTCTTTGCGTAAACCAATCCCGGTCCCGTCGCCAAAGTATTTTTTATCTTTTACTGAAGGACCGGCAAACGCGTAATCTTTACCTGCAGGTTGTTTCAGGAAACCTTCGCTGGCTGCGACTTCGTCCTGCAATGCCGCATCCAGACGGCCCGCCGTCAGGTCAGAATAGATCAGATCCTGGTTCGCATAGGCCACAACATCCACGCCTTTGCTGCGCCAGTTATCATTGGCATAGGCTTCCTGCGTCGAACCTTGCAGTACGCCAACATGTTTACCCTTGAGTGAATCCAGAGTCGGCTGAATTGGGGAGCCTTTCGCCGCGATCAGACGTGAATCTGCTGCGTAAAGTTTGTTTGAGAAAGCAATTTCTTGCTGGCGTTTCTCGGTGATGGAAAGCGAAGAGATGATGGCATCAATTTTTTTCGCTTTGAGCGACGGGATCAGCGCATCAAAATCACTGGCGACCCAGGTACATTTGATCTGCATACGTTTACACATCTCATTTCCCAGATCGATATCAAAACCGACAAAATCGCCTTTGGCATCTTTAGAGGAAAAAGGAGCGTACGTTGTATCTGTACCAATACGAACCGTCTGCGGAAGTGCTGCGTAGCTGGCCGCGGTGGCGGAGAGTCCTACCAGCAAAGACAAAGCAAGAACCGTCTTCTTCATACATAACCCTCAAGTGGCGTAATTTTATTATGTTTTACGTTGTGTTGTGTGTTTGCAGACTTTTTCATGCAGGTCTTATGCCATTTTCGCATCGATGAGGATATTCGACGTTAAATATGTTAATAAAACGTTGCAATATTGTCCTGATTTTGAAGATAGCAGGTCTGACGGTTGAACCGCAGCGTTTCGTTGCGTTTTAACGAATTAAATGTTGAGGATATGATCGCGGTTACAAAATTGCCCTGAAACAGGGCAACGGATGTTTCTTTGCACGCTGATGGAACGGCTTACGCCCCTTGCCAGCGAGTGAACAGGTCCTGCGGAAGAGTGATATCAAACTGATCAAGTACGCGATTAACCGTTTGATTAATCACATCATCAAGCGTCTGTGGCCGATGATAGAAGGCGGGAACGGGTGGCATAATCACCGCGCCAATTTCTGCCGCCTGAGTCATCAGACGCAAGTGCCCGAGATGCAGCGGAGTCTCACGTACACACAGCACCAGCGGACGGCGTTCTTTCAGCACCACATCTGCCGCACGGGTAAGCAGTCCATCGGTGTAGCTGTGAACGATGCCAGAAAGCGTTTTGATTGAACACGGCAGAATAACCATTCCGGCGGTCTGAAAAGAACCGGAGGAGATACTGGCGGCGATATCGCGCGTATCGTGATTCACATTCGCCAGGGCCTGCACGTCACGTACAGAGAGGTCCGTTTCCAGCGCCAGCGTCTGTCGCGCCGCCTGGCTCATCACCAAATGGGTTTCCACGTCAGCAACGTCGCGTAAAACCTGTAACAGCCGCACGCCATAAATTGCACCGCTTGCGCCGGAAATACCAATGATGAGTCGTTTCATGTTTAATCGCCCTTGCTTGTTCAGGGCCGACTTTGCAGGAATTTACGGTGAGTTGCAAGCAAGGGTGCAGGTTGCCCCCTTGCTTACGAGCAAACGTTAACCTTCGTTGTGCATCTCAAGATTTTCCGCTTCGTTCTGGCGCAATACCGCTTTGGCATCGTCATTACGCAAAGAGTCCAGGAAATCGAGATACTGCTGGTCAACATCTTTAGTGACATAGACGCCATTAAACACGGAGCATTCAAACTGCTGAATATCCGGGTTCTCAGCACGCACAGCATCGATCAGATCGTTCAGATCCTGGAAGATGAGCCCATCCGCGCCAATGATTTGGCGGATCTCGTCTACTTCACGACCATGAGCAATCAGCTCCGTCGCTGTTGGCATGTCAATGCCATAAACGTTAGGGAAGCGAATCTCCGGTGCGGCAGAGGCCAGATAAACCTTCTTCGCGCCAGCTTCACGCGCCATTTCGATAATCTGTTCTGAAGTCGTTCCACGCACGATGGAATCATCAACCAGCAGTACATTTTTATCACGGAACTCAGCGCGGTTGGCATTCAGCTTACGGCGCACGGATTTACGGCGCAGCTGCTGACCCGGCATGATAAAGGTACGTCCCACATAGCGGTTTTTCACAAACCCCTGACGATATGGCTTACCGAGGATCCGGGCAATTTCCAGCGCGATATCACAAGAGGTTTCAGGAATGGGGATCACCACGTCGATATCCAGGTCTTCCCACTCACGGGCAATTTTTTCGCCAAGCTTTGTTCCCATATTCACACGGGCGCTGTAGACGGAAATCTTGTCGATGAAGGAGTCAGGACGCGCGAAGTAAACATATTCAAACAGGCATGGGTTGCTGACCGGATTATCGGCACACTGGCGGGTAAACAACTGGCCTTTTTCGGTAATATACACCGCTTCACCAGGAGCAACATCACGCAGGAATTCAAAGCCCAGCGTATCCAGCGCCACGCTCTCAGACGCCACCATGTACTCGGTACGGCCGTCGCCGATATCGCGTTTGCCCAGCACCAGCGGGCGGATACCATTAGGATCGCGAAACGCCACCATACCGTGACCGATAATCATCGCCACACAGGCATAGGCACCACGGATCTGACGGTTGGTCGCTGCAATCGCGGCAAAAATATTGTCGGCTTCCAGCGGATAATGGCGGAAGTTATCCAGCTCGCTGGCGAAAATATTCAGCAGAATTTCTGAATCAGAAGTGGTATTGATGTGACGGCGCTTTTCTTCGAACAGCTTTTTACGCAGCTCATGCGCGTTGGTCAGGTTGCCGTTGTGGGCAAGCGTGATGCCATACGGTGAGTTGACATAAAAAGGTTGAGCTTCGGAGGCGCTGGAGCTGCCAGCCGTTGGGTAACGCACATGACCGATGCCCATATTGCCCTGCAAACGCTGCATATGGCGCGCTTCAAAAATATCGCTCACCATTCCGTTTGCTTTACGCAAACGGAAGCAGTTATTGGCATCAATGGTGATGATGCCTGCGGCATCCTGACCACGGTGCTGGAGCACCGTTAACGCGTCATAAATCGACTGGTTTACCGGCATAACACCGGCGATACCGACAATACCGCACATACGTCTTTTCCTCGTTCAGCAACGACCCAAAGTTTATACTTTGGGCAAGAAACTTGACGAGCTTTGCAGATAGTCAAAGAACCATCTGATGATGAAACTGAACTGCGGGATCAGCTGCGACTTACTCCAGTCTTCACTTTTCGACAGACCGGTAAATGTATCGAGAAAGAACAATATGGCGGCGACGATCAACGCCCCTCTCAGAGCACCGAAGCAGATCCCCAACACCCTGTCAGTACCCGACAGGCCTGTTTTCTCCACCAGCTGGCCTATCACAAAGTTAACGATAGCGCCGACGATAAGTGTCGCGATAAACAGTATCGCGATAGCAATCCCATTCCGAACCAGTTCGTCTTCAAAGCCCGTAAACCAGACAGACAGGTAAGTGTAGTAATGGCTGGCGACAAAGAAAGCACAACCCCAAGTCACCAACGATAATGCTTCACGTACAAAGCCACGGATCAGGCTAACCAGACAGGAAAAACCAATCACCGCGATAATGGCGTAATCAATCCAGACCATAAGTGTCCCACGATTTTACGCCCTGTCGTCCTGTTCGGGGCGCATTCTAACAGAAAAAGAAAACGTTTGCGTAGGGATTTCCTTTCCACGCGTAAATAAAAATGGCGCTGAAAAAATCTTCAACGCCATACGGTTTTATGCCTCTTCGGGCACTGCCGGATAGCGGTGTTAATACCGTATCCGACCGACATGAGACAGCCCCTTAATTAGGGGTATACCCCATCACAACCCCACTCAGGCCGGAGATTTTCTGCAGTTCCCCCAGCGAGTTTTTCAGCTTATCTCTGGACGCATCAGGCCCAACGAGAATTCGGGTTATTTTACCCTGTACCGGCGTTGACGGGGAAGTATATACCCGGAAGCCCGCACCACGTAACTTACCGACAATCTCATTGACCTTATCCGCATTTTTCAACGCACCAAGCTGCACAACGTAGGCTTTCCCGGTTGGTGCCGGCGCGTCTTCGACGACCGGTTTCGGTGCTGGTGCTGGAACGGGCGCCGGAGCAGCAGCAACAGGTTGCGGCTTCGGTTTAGGTTTTGGTGGCTCCACAGGCGCAGGGATAGGATCGAACTCTGCGTTGTTTGCTGCCGTCAAACGCGATGGATCCAACGACGGCGCGGCCGCATCACCGGCACGTACCTCTTCTGCGGCACCTTCCGGCGGTTGCGTTGGCAGTGCCTGCGTCGCCGCAGGCATCATGTCCGGTTCATCGCGATCGCCAGGTTTTGGTACCAGCGGGATCGCCGCAAACTCATCCTGATAATGTTTTTTCTGCCCGTCGAGCAGCCCGGGAAGCACAATCACCCCAAGCGCGACCAGCACAATCGTGCCAACTAATCGATTCTGAAACTTACTCGCCACCGCTTCTCCCCACGTCTAGTACTTCCATGACATGTGCGACAGTGTGAAACGATCCACACACCAACACGGTATCTTCTGGTTTTGCCGCGGCCAGGGCCGCAAGCCATGCCTGAGCCACGCTGTCATAGGCTTCGCCATTACCCAGATGCTCCAGCAGTTGTTCTGCCGATGCACCACGCGGGCCTTCCAGAGGCGCACAATACCAATCGTCAACCACGCTTTTCAACCAGGCTAACGTACCGGCAATGTCTTTATCATGTAGCATACCGATAACGGCAAGTACGCGCCCGCTTTTCACTAACTTTTTCAGACGTTCAGTCAAATATTCTGCCGCATGCGGATTATGAGCAACATCAAAAATCACCCGCGGTGACTCGCTCACAATCTGAAAACGCCCCGGTAAAATAGCCTGCTCGATACCTTCACGAATCGCCTGCTCGCTGACGTTAAGTCCGCTGGCTCTCAGTGCTGCCAGTGCGGTTGCGGCGTTAGGTTGCGGGACCTGCGGTAACGGCAGTTGCGTCAGCGTACCGTGGCTATCAGTGAATGACCAGTCGTTCTCTGTAGCCGAATAGCGCCAGTCCACACCACGGCGCTGCAGTATCGCCCCTGTCTCTTGCGCCACATCCGCGATGGTATAGGGCATTTCCGGTTCACCGACAATAGCCGGTTTCTCTGCACGGAAGATACCCGCCTTCTCGCGGCCAATGCTTTCGCGATCGGGCCCCAGCCAGTCAGTATGGTCAAGCGCAATGCTGGTGACCACCGCGACATCGGAATCGACGATATTGGTTGCGTCAAGACGGCCGCCTAAACCCACTTCCAGAATCACCACATCAAGCTGCGCCTGTTTAAACAGCCACAATGCTGACAGTGTGCCGTATTCAAAGTAGGTCAGGGAAATATCGCCGCGCGCCGCTTCAATCTCTGCAAACGAAGCGGTATGCGCAGATTCCGGCAACTCGCCCCCCTGCACGCGGACACGTTCTGTGTAGCGCACCAGGTGAGGAGAACTGTATACACCAACTTTATATCCGGCCGCGGTGAGCACGGACTCCAGCGTTCGGCAAGTCGTGCCTTTACCGTTGGTTCCCGCGACGGTAAAAACAAACGGCGCAGGTTTTAATACGCCCAGTTTTTGCGCCACCAGACTCACGCGTTCAAGACCTAAATCGATGGTTTTACTGTGCAGGTTTTCCAGATAAGAAAGCCACGAGGCCAGGGGCGACGTGGCTTGGGGAATACGTTTATTGTCCATGATGCCTGTAGATTCGTTACGTTGAGAAAAGCAAAAGGGCAGCGCCTGTGGCCCTGCCCTTTTCAGTTATCAGGCCTCTGATTCCTGATCGGGTACCGGAGGTACCACCTCACCTTCACGTGGTTCATCCGGATTCGGCGCGGGCAGATTCATCAGCTTCGCCAGAACACTTGCCAGTTTCAGACGCATTTCCGGGCGGCGTACAATCATATCGATAGCGCCTTTTTCGATCAGAAATTCACTACGCTGGAATCCCGGTGGCAGTTTTTCACGTACGGTCTGCTCAATAACTCGCGGACCTGCAAAGCCGATCAGCGCTTTCGGCTCAGCAATGTTGAGATCGCCCAGCATCGCGAAGCTTGCAGAAACACCGCCCATGGTAGGGTCAGTCAGTACGGAAATGTACGGTAAACCGCGTTCCTGCATTTTTGCCAGCGCCGCAGATGTTTTTGCCATCTGCATCAGTGACATCAGCGCTTCCTGCATACGCGCTCCGCCAGACGCGGAGAAACAGATCAGCGGGCAGTTGTCTTCCAGCGCCTGTTCAACCGCACGGACGAAACGCGCGCCGACGACAGAGCCCATGGAGCCGCCCATAAAAGCGAACTCGAATGCAGCTGCAACGACCGGCATGCCGTGAAGCGTACCTTTCATTACCACCAGCGCGTCTTTCTCACCGGTTTCTTTTTGCGCAGAAGCCAGTCTGTCTTTGTATTTTTTGGAATCACGAAACTTCAGCACATCTTTCGGCTCAAGCTCGCTTCCCAGTTCCACAAGAGAACCTTCATCTAACAGGCTATGCAGGCGATTACGCGCCGACATGCGCATGTGATGGTCACACTTCGGACAGACCTCAAGATTACGTTCCAGCTCAGCACGGTATAAAACCTGACCGCAGCTATCACACTTGGTCCACACCCCTTCAGGAATGCTTGCCTTGCGGGTGGGAGTAATGTTGCTTTTAATTCGTTCAATCCAGCTCATTGGTGACCTTTCTGCCTGAACCCTAGTCAGCTTTGTTATAAGGGGCGCATAATGCCATTTTTACCCCAAACAGACCATGAATGTTGCACATTAAAACATAACAGCCCGAAACTTTGGATAAAAAAGTGGTCGAACCGCTGAGTTACTTTCTATTTTGCAGCCCGTGACGCAGCACGCTTATGGCGAATTACTTCAATCACCCCCGGCAATACGGAAAGGACGATAATCGCCACAATCAATAATTTCAGGTTTTCCTGGACGATCGGCAGATCGCCGAACAGGTAGCCTGCGTAGGTGAACAACAATACCCACAGCAATGCGCCTACGACGTTATACATCGCAAAGTGACGGTAGGACATATGTCCCATACCGGCAACAAACGGCGCAAATGTACGCACGATTGGCACGAAACGCGCCAGGATAATTGTTTTGCCGCCATGACGCTCGTAGAACGCATGGGTTTTATCCAGGTAGCTGCGGCGGAAAATTTTGGAGTTCGGGTTACTGAAAAGTTTTTCCCCGAACAATCGGCCAATAGTGTAGTTCACCGCATCGCCCACAATCGCCGCCACAATCATCAGTGCCACCATCAGATGAACATTAAGATCGTTGGTTGGCAGCGCAGAAAGTGCACCGGCGACAAACAGCAGCGAATCTCCTGGCAGGAACGGCGTGACCACCAGTCCCGTTTCACAGAACAGAATCAAAAACAGAATAGCGTATACCCAGATACCGTATTCCGCGACCAGCTCCGCCAGGTGCACATCAATGTGCAGGATAAAATCGATAAGAAAGTAAATCAGATCCATAATTATGCCTTTATACGACTCAAATTAGTCCGCCAGAAATAGCGGGCCCATAGGCGGTTTTGGCAGGTCGAACCGGTCAGGGTAATCTACCGCGACCAGATACAGACCTTCCGCCTTCGCCGTTGCTGCTGCTAACGTTCTGTCCTTTGCTGCTAACAGTTCTGCAATCCAGCTCTCCGGCTGGTTGTGGGCGCCTACTTCCATCAGGCTGCCGACAATATTCCTGACCATATGATGTACAAAGGCATTCGCTTTAATATCCACCACCACATAAGTGCCGAAACGCGTAACGTTTATATGCATCACATTACGCCACGGCGTGCGTGACTGACACTGCACTGCCCGAAACGAGGTAAAATCATTCTCGCCAATCAGGCACTGAGCCGCACGATGCATACGCTCAGCATCCAGCTGCTCGTAGTAATGCGTCACGCCTTTTCCCAAAACGGCGGGACGCAACCGATGATTGTAGATGATGTAGCGATAACGGCGAGCCGTCGCGCTAAATCGGGCATGAAAATCATCCGGTACAGCTTTCACCCAGCGCACGGCAATGTCACCAGGTAAATTCGCATTTACCCCCAGCGTCCACGCCGCATCTTTACGTTGCGCGGTGGTTTCAAAATGCACCACCTGTCCCGTACCATGAACACCTGCATCCGTGCGGCCCGCACAAAATACAGTGATGCGTTCATTAGCAACCTGAGAGAGCGCTTTTTCCAGTTTTTCCTGAACGCTGCGCACTTCATTCTGGCGCTGCCAGCCATAATACTTGCTGCCGTCATACTCAATGCCCAGCGCAATTTTATGCGTTGACGGCTGTTGCAGGTCAGACATTAGTACAGGTACTCCTGCACCAGTTTTTCCGCAATTTTTACTGCCATCAATGCACCGCCAAAGCGCACGTTATCCGCCACGGACCAGAACTGAACCTGCTCCGGCATACCATAGTCGTTATGCACGCAACCAATTGACAGGTGCGGTGTACCAGACGCATCGCCAACCTGGGTCGGGAAATCGGTCTCTTCTGACAGAACAATATCTTCACCACGAGTAAAGGCATCACGCGCCTCTTCTGCGGCCAGCGGGCGCAGCGCTTCAAAATTCACCATCTGCGCATGACCGTAGAACACCGGTGACTGCACGATGCTGGCTGAAATCAACAGACCATCATCTTGCATAATTTTACGGACTTCATCGACGATACGACGTTCTTCGCGCACACTGCCTTCGCGATCGGGCAACAGCGGCAGCATATTGAACGCCAGTTGGCGACCAAAGAAGTCATCCTCGTCAATCGGGATCCCGTTGAGCAATTTCGCACTTTGTCCGGCCAACGCGTCTACCGCTTTTTTACCGTGGGCAGAAGCCGAGATAATGTTGGTTACCGTAATCCGTGAAAGACCACCGTCATCGATCAGCGGTTTCAGCGCAGAAAGCAGTTGACTGGTCAGGCTGTTTGGCACCGCGATAACGTTGCGATTGCGGTAGTCTGCCAGTACAAATGGGTTAACGTCCGGGACGACCAGCGGAACGTCAGGTTCAAGCGCAAACAGGCCACTGCTGTCAATCACCAGACAACCGGCATTGGTTGCTTCTTCCACCCATGCCGCAGTAGCTTCAACTCCCGCGACAAAAAATGCCAACTGAGCCTGGGTCCAGTCAAAGTCAGCGACATCCTGAACAATGACCGATTTACCGTTAAAACGCAGGTGTTCACCAGCACTTTCATTACGTGCCAGCGCATAGATTTCACCGACCGGGAACTGGCGTTCAGCCAGCGTATCGAGCAGGGCTTCGCCTACGGCGCCCGTTGCGCCCAGAATGGCAATATTCCAGCCTTCAGACATGGTGATTTACTCCAGAAATACATAAGCGTCCCTGTCGTATTATTCAACAGGGAGCATTAAGAAGACATTAATGTGCCGGATGATGAACGGCGTTAAAACCCAGCTTACACAACAGGGCTGCGGCAGCAGCGTCGTCACACATTACGTATAAAGACGACCACTCGCGACGTTCAAGATAATTCTTGCGCAGTTTATCAAATTCACCCGGAATTCCAGCAACTTTGCGCAGTGGCGCATCGTCGCGGCGCACATCATACACTAAATGAACCAGCCTTTTCAGTGTTGGCTGATCTAACGGACCATGCAAGGTAATACGGCCAAATTCCGGCGCGGGCAACAGCGTGTTTAATGCAACGTGCTGCTCACGGCCAATAAATTTGCTATAGGCCTCAAAGACCTGCGTTGTCCCACGCGCTTTCCCTTCCAGGGTATAGCCGGCAATGTGTGCCGTGCCAATGTCCGCTTTCTCCAGCAGTGCCACATTCAGGTCAGGTTCACCCTCCCAGACATCCAGCACGACGCTCAGCGGCTGCCCGGCGTTGAGTCGGTTCAGTAAGGCGGAATTATCCACGACCGGCCCGCGGCAGGCATTAATCAGAATGGTGCCCGGTTTCAGGCGGCTAATCAGCGCCTCATCGGCCAGGTGCAACGTTTTGTACGGACCATCTTTGAACAGCGGCGTGTGGAAGGTCAACACATCGGCTTGCTCAACCAGTTCTTCCAGTGCGCGGAAATCGCCTTCGTCGCCCCGATCGGCACGCGGTGGATCGCACAGCAAGGTGCGGATCCCTAATGCTTCCAGTCGCGCCTGTAAACGCCCTCCCACATTACCTACACCAACAATACCGACCGTACGGTCACGTAACGTAAAACCGTCGCGCTCAGCCAGCATCAGCAGCGCAGAGAAGACATATTCCACTACCGCAATCGCATTACAGCCGGGAGCAGCAGAAAAACCAATGCCTGACTGCGCAAGCCAGGCATCATCCACATGATCAGTGCCTGCCGTTGCCGTACCGACAAACTTTACCGGTTTTCCACTGAGTAGCGATGCGTTTACTTTCGTCACCGAGCGCACCATTAAGGCATCCGCATCATCCAGTTCTGCGACGGGAATCGGGCGACCGGGAACCGCTTTGACCTCCCCCAAACGACTGAACAGTTCGCGGGCATAGGGCATATTTTCATCAACGAGGATTTTCACGTCTTTCTCACCTGTTTGAGAACGAGAGTTAACCGGGCAAGTGTGCCATAATCTCGCCGCCAGGCATACTGCGAGACCTGGTTAGCACAGATTTAAGGAACAGAGATGATGCAGCCCATTTCAGGTACGCCCGCACGCCCTCCTGGCGAAGGCCAAACTCCCCCTTCCGTTGCCGGCGAGCAGCCACTGTCCACGCAGCAGCGTACCGTTCTGGAACGACTGATTACCCGTTTGATTTCGCTTACCCAACAGCAAAGCGCTGAGGTGTGGGCTGGAATGAAGCACGATTTGGGCGTTAAAAACGATACGCCGCTGCAGTCACGTCACTTCCCTGCAGCTGAGCAAAACCTGAATCAGCGTCTGGGGGTTGCTCAGCAGAATCATGCTAACCGTCAGGTTCTGTCGCAGCTCACTGAATTATTGAGCCAGGGAAATACCCGCCAGGCGGTGAGTGATTTTATCCGTCAGCAGTACGGGCAAACGGCGCTCAGCCAGCTCACGCCTGAGCAGTTGAAGAACGTTCTCACCTTGTTGCAACAAGGGCAGCTTTCAATTCCGCAGCCGCAGCAGCGGCCGGCAACCGATCGCCCTTTATTACCCGCCGAGCACAATACGTTGAATCAGTTGGTCACTAAGCTGGCTGCCGCCACGGGAGAGTCGGGGAAAATGATCTGGCAGTCCATGCTGGAACTGTCTGGTGTAAAAAGCGGCGAGCTTATCCCGGCAAAACAGTTCACCCATCTGGTGACATGGCTGCAGGCACGCCAGACCCTCAGCCTGCAAAATGCGCCAACGCTGCAAACGCTGCAGGCGGCGCTAAAACAGCCGCTGGAACCAAATGAGCTAACAACCATAAAAGAGTATGCGCAGCAAACGTACCAGATCCAGCCGCAAACGATCCTGACAGCGGTACAAGTGCAGGACTTGCTGAATCAAATTTTCCTGCGCCGCGTGGAACGTGATCGGGAGCAGGAATTAAACGATCCGCGTCATCTTCAACCCATTTTCAGCCCGTTCGCGCCGGTGATTGAAACGGTAAAAACACTGTCGGCACGACCAGGGCTGATGTTTGTCGCCTTGCTGGTAGCATTAGCCCTGTTCTGGTTGCTTGCTTAACCTTTTCGCAGAGTCAGCAGCGTCACGAAAATGCCCACTACAGCGGAAATCGCCCCGGCAAGGAATACCGAGGAGTAACCGTACGCAGTGGCCAGAACCCCGGCGACAGGACCGCTTATGCCGTAGGAGATATCCTGAAATGCGGCGTAACCGCCGAGAGCCGTACCACGAACCTGGGCAGGCACTCGCTTCACGACCTCCACGCCCAGCGCCGGGAAGATCAGCGAACACCCGGCACCGGTTAATGCGGCTCCCAGCAGTGCAATCCAGGCGGATGGAGCCTGCCACAGTAAAATCAGACCCGCAGTTTCAACCAGCAAAGAGACAACCGCGACCTTCACCCCGCCAAACCTGTCTGGCATCCAGCCAAACAGAATACGCATCAGCACAAACGCGCTACCAAACGCAGTCAGGGTAAACCCTGCCATCGTCCAGCCATTGCTGACAAAGTAGAGCGAAATAAAAGTACCGATTACCGCAAAACCAACGCCCTGCAGCGCCAGGCCCAGACCCGGTTTCCAGATAAGCCCCACCACGCTCCACAAGGAAGGACGCTCTCCTGCATGGGCAGGGACTTTACGGACGGTACCGTTGAACGCCCATGCCAACAGCGGTAATACCATCGTGGTACCTGCCAACGCCGCGAAGCCAAAATGGCTGTGGATCAGCAGCCCCAGCGGTGCACCGGCCGCCAGCGCGCCGTAAATCGCCATTCCGTTCCACGACATCACCTTACCGGAGCGTGTTGGCCCGACCAGCCCAAGCCCCCAGGTCAGCGTTCCGGTGAGCAGTTGGCTTTCACCAAAACCGAGAATTAAACGTCCGACAATCAACAACGCAAACTTCACCGGAACGGAAACGGGCAAAAGCGCCGCTAGCAACCACGCTGCACCCGCCAGCGCACAGGCAAACATCCCCTGCAGCGCCGAGCGCTTGGCGCCATACTGATCGGCTAACCTACCGGCATAACCACGTGTTAATACCGTTGCCAGAAACTGGATGCCCACAGCGATACCGACCATGGTATTGCCATAGCCCAGCTCCTGGTGCACAAACAGAGGAATAACGGGCAAAGGTAAACCGACCGTCATATAGGTCAGGAAAACCGCAAAAGCGATACGAAACAGCGAAAAATTCGCCGAAGGTGTTTTTTCTTGTTGGGTTACAGCTGTCATGCGTTACTCCAAAATGCAGAGTAAGGCGAGGAATGTCCACGCCCCCTCTACCTGACTATCAGGATTAAGGTGCGTTGGATAACGTTAAACGCTTACGCATTATCAAGAGGATAATGTTGAAGCTGGAGTCTGCCTGCGAGTGGCCCTGGCTGTCAACTGTGAAAGCATAGCCGTGCGTGTCAAAGCGGTGATTTCTCTACGAACAAAAAGGGAAATACCGCATCAATGCCTTTCGCTCTGAACCGCCCGGTTACCTGTTCACGCTGCTGCGGCGTCAGGAGCAGGAACATCATATCCCAAATCTCTTTGGGTCCTGCTTCCTGCACGATGTTGCGATCTGGTGCTTCTGTTTTCTCATTTTCATTCAGATACGAGCGTACATACAGTGGGAACACAGAAATATGAAATTCCTCGGCCTTAGATTTCGCACGCTTGCGCTTAACGCCCTCTTTCCCTTCACTGTAAGTATTTAAGCGCAGGCGAACAGCGGGTGCGCTTCCTGGAAACCCCGGTAATTCAAGACACTCCTTTACCGTGAACCACTCTTTTACCATCAGTTTCTTTCCTTTCTGCTGATGAAATAAAAATATTTTTTCTTTTTCGCGAAATTTCAAATTAATTCTGGCAATATTCCCACGATAAAAAGAAAGTAACGTTCTTTTGTCTTTCTAATTTATAACCTGAAAAATATCGGTGCCGATAACACATCTTCTTAGGATTACAGAATGGAACAAAAAAGCCAAGACTGGCATCGTGCAGATATTAAAAGTGCACTGGAAAAAAGAGGTATTACACTCAGAGAATTGTCACGTTCGGCGGGTTTATCTCCTGACTCGCTGCGTAATGTATTTACCCGCAGTTGGCCGCGTGCAGAACAGATCATCGCACAGGCGCTGGAAACCACGCCGGACGTAATTTGGCCGTCACGCTATCTCACGAAATCAGCAAAAAAAGTCGTCACAAAGAATAACCATCAATTATAAATATATTATCCATAATTTACCCGGCAGATTGATTAATATCTCAATCAAATATATTTACGATATTAATAGCACTATCGGTCATTCCCATCAGATTAAATCCTGTTAAAGCAACATACGAATTTATTACCTATTCCATTAACAGGAGTCATGATGAGTTGGAATAAAACAACAGCGGTTAATTATGCTAAATCACACGCGGGTTCACATTCTCAAGGACGCTGCGCGGAATTTACCCGCAAAGCTATTCAGGCAGGAGGTATCACTCTTGGGCATACTTATCATGCTAAAGATTATGGCCCCATGCTAAAAAGTGCCGGTTTCAGCCCCATTGGCCACGTTGAACAGCCCCGGGCAGGAGATGTAATCATCATTCAACCGTATGAGGGAGGAAACCCAAGCGGTCATATGGCGATATTTGACGGTCAGGAGTGGTACTCCGATTTTAGACAACGTGATAGGTGGGCGGGGCCTGGCTATCGGGCGGCAAAACCGCCATATACTATTTACAGGAAGCAGTAATGAAAGCGTTCTCGCTGATTGCTCTGGTTTTGTTCCTTTGTAGCTGCTCTTCATCACGCAGTGACAGCACTCAGGATGTTAAACAATTCTATCTCGCGTGGATGTCCGCCTACACACAAGATCGAGATACGTCCGCGCTCATGCAACGTTATGTGGCGAAAGACGTTATCGAACGCCTCACGCTGATTGATTCCCTTTACGAGCAGGAAATCCTGGATTCTGACTACTTTATGTACGTACAGGATTACGACCCAAAATGGATCCCGCTGTTACGGGTTGAGCCGGCTCAACCCTTTCTCGGTGGCGAAAAGGTGGAAGTACAATTAGGTGGGCCGACAGGCCAGGCACCCATGCTGCTGGAAGTGTATACGCGCTGGGAAGACAGGCGCTGGAAAATTTATCGCGTTCGCGATATTAGCGATCGTTATGAACAGCCCATCTACAGTGCCGGGGATATTACCCGTGCGAAAGCATGGTCTGCGGAGATCGCACCAGAGTACAAAAGATGAATAAGTAAAAAAGGGAGCCTGACGGCTCCCTTTCGTGTACGGCATGAGCCGAGACTTATGCTTTCAGCTTACGCATAACCAGCGTGGCGTTGGTGCCGCCAAAACCGAAGCTGTTAGACATAACAGTCGTCAACGCTTGCTCGGTCGGTTTAGTCACGATGTTCAGACCTGCAGCTTGCTCATCCAGCTCTTCAATGTTGATGCTTGGCGCGATAAAACCGTGCTCCAGCATCAGCAGAGAGTAGATAGCTTCCTGAACACCAGCCGCACCCAGTGAGTGACCGGTCATGGCTTTGGTTGCAGAAATGGCCGGGCTGTTATCGCCAAAGACTTCGCGTATTGCGCCCAGTTCCTTCACGTCGCCTACCGGAGTAGAAGTACCGTGGGAGTTCAGGTAATCAATCGGGGTATCAACACCGTGCATCGCCATCTGCATGCAGCGAACTGCACCTTCACCTGACGGAGCAACCATGTCTGCGCCATCAGACGTTGCGCCGTAACCTACGATTTCAGCGTAGATGTGCGCGCCACGAGCCAGTGCGTGTTCCAGTTCTTCGACAACAACCATACCGCCGCCGCCTGCGATAACAAAACCGTCACGGTGTGCATCATAAGTACGGGAAGCTTGAGACGGGTTGTCGTTATATTTGGTAGACAGCGCGCCCATTGCGTCGAACTCGCACGCCATTTCCCAGCACAGCTCTTCGCCGCCGCCAGCAAAAACGATGTCCTGCTTGCCCAACTGAATTTGTTCAACAGCATTGCCGATACAGTGTGCAGAAGTCGCACAGGCAGAGCTGATGGAGTAGTTAACGCCGTGGATTTTGAACGGTGTCGCGAGGCAGGCAGAAACGCCGGATGCCATCGCTTTGGTGACCACATACGGGCCAACCGCTTTCAGACCGCGCGGACTACGCATTGCGTCAGCACCGAATACCTGAAAACGCGGGGAGCCGCCGCCGGAACCTGCAATCAGGCCAACGCGCGGATTGTTCTGGTAATCTTCTGCAGCAAGGCCGGCATCAGCCACTGCCTGCTCCATAGAAAGGAAAGCATAGATGGATGCGTCGCTCATAAAGCGCACTACTTTGCGGTCAATGAGGCCAGTGGTATCCAGTTTTACGTTGCCCCAGACGTGGCTACGCATGCCGGAGTCCTTCAGCTCCTGAGAGAAAGTGATCCCTGAACGTCCTTCACGCAGAGATGCCAGGACTTCCTGCTGGTTATTACCGATGCTGGAAACGATGCCCAAGCCAGTAATCACTGCACGTTTCATTCAATACCTCTGTAAGTCGCACTATTTTAAAGTTTCGAGTGGCACAATAGCGTACACTTGTACGCCGAACAAGTCCGATCAGCCATTTAATGTGGAAATTTGCGCAGCCAGGCACTCCTCGTTAAGATCGGGGCACAGCCTGTCAGACGAGTAACTTACGTGAAACAATACGCTATACAACCTGCCAACCTTGAATTCAACGCTGAGGGTACACCTGTTTCCCGAGATTTTGATGATGTCTATTTTTCCAATGATAACGGGCTGGAAGAGACACGTTACGTTTTCCTCGGTGGCAACCACCTCGCCGAACGTTTTCCTGTGCACCCTCGCCCGGTGTTCGTGGTGGCAGAAAGTGGCTTTGGTACCGGGCTAAACTTCCTCACGCTCTGGCAGGCATTCGCCACCTTTCGCAACGCACACCCTGACGCTACCCTGGAAAGATTACATTTCATCAGTTTTGAAAAATTCCCGCTGACGCGTGAGGATCTGGCGTTAGCGCATCAGCACTGGCCGGAACTGGCGTCGTGGGCAGAGCAACTCCAGGCACAGTGGCCACTGCCGCTGGCTGGTTGCCATCGTCTACTGCTTGATGAGGGGCGGGTTACTCTGGATCTGTGGTTCGGTGACATCAACGAACTCACCGGAAAGCTGGACGAGTCCCTGAACCAACAGGTTGATGCCTGGTTTCTGGACGGCTTCGCCCCGTCAAAAAATCCGGATATGTGGACGCCAACACTCTTTAATGCCATGGCTCGACTGGCCCGACCGGGTGGTACGCTGGCAACCTTCACTTCGGCTGGTTTTGTACGCCGGGGATTGCAGGAAGCCGGATTTACAATGCAGAAGTGCAAAGGTTTTGGTCGAAAACGTGAAATGCTGTGTGGCGTGATGGAACAGACGATGACGCCCCCTTCATCAGCCCCGTGGTTTTTGCGTACAGGAACGAAGAAACGTGAAGCGGCCATTATTGGCGGTGGTATTGCCAGCGCATTACTGTCTCTGGCGCTACTGCGTAGAGGCTGGCAGGTCACACTCTACTGCGCTGACGATAAACCTGCGCAGGGAGCTTCCGGCAATCGTCAGGGTGCACTCTATCCGTTGCTCAGCAAACATGACGCAGCGATTACGCTTTTCTTCCCCACCGCATTTACCTTTGCTCGTCGCCTGTACGATGCCCTACCCGTTAACTTTGCCCATGACTGGTGTGGCGTCACGCAGCTCGCCTGGGATGAGAAAAGCCAACAGAAAATCAACCAAATGCTGTCACTTGAACTTCCCAAGGCACTCGCCGTCGGGGTGGACGCAGACCAAATCTTGCAAACCACAGGCGTTATGACCGAATGTGATGGCATCCAGTACCCGGCCGGTGGATGGCTGTGTCCGGCACAGCTCACCACTGCCGTTCTCGACTATGCGACAACTCTTGGGTTACGTACCCAGTACCAACACACCCTGACCTCACTTGCTCATCACACCGATAGCTGGCAGCTGCAGTTCGCCAGCGGAGAAGCGGTAACACATGAGGTCGTGGTTCTGGCGAACGGGCACTGTATTCACCGTTTTGAACAGACTCAATCACTACCGGTGTATTCCGTTGGCGGTCAGGTAAGTCACATTCCCACGACGCCTTCGCTTTCCGCACTGCGTCAGGTTCTGTGCTACGACGGCTACCTTACCCCGCAAAATCCGGAAAATCAGCAGCACTGTATTGGCGCCAGCTATCATCGGGGGAGTGAGGAGACGTCATTCCGTCATGATGACCAGCAACAAAACCGTCAGCGTTTGATCGACTGCTTGCCGAATGCGGCATGGGCGAAAGAAGTGAATGTCAGTGACAATGCTGCCCGTTGCGGCGTCCGTTGTGCCACGCGCGATCATTTACCGATGGTCGGTAATGTGCCGGACTATAACACCACTCTCGATCAGTATGCCCGGCTTGCAGAAGACAAAGAACATGCTTTAAGCGCACCGGTATACCCGGATTTGTTCATGTTAGGCGCGCTGGGGTCACGTGGGCTATGTTCTGCCCCGCTATGTGCAGAAATTCTGGCCGCGCAAATGAGTGATGAACCGATCCCAATGGATGCCAGCACGCTGGCGGCGCTGAATCCGAATCGTCTGTGGGTACGGAAGTTATTGAAGGGTAAAACGGTGAAATAAGATACCATCTCATTATTGCCTGATGCGCGGCGCTTATCAGGCCTACAACCCCAATCTGAATCGTTTGTGGGTAAAAAAATCGTAGGCCGGGTAAGCGTAGCGCCACCCGGCAAGCTGAGAATGCCGGATGGCGGTCGGCTACGGGCAATGATTATTTTGTCGCCTTCTGGAACAAGGTGTCCCACATCTCTTTCACTAATGCCTGGTCACGTGGCGAGAGTTCGCCCGCACTGATGGCTTTCTCCAGGCTGCTGGTCACATTGGCGTACAATGCTTCAGCGGAATGGTCCTCACCACCGTCCAGTTCAGCAACGGCCAGCGTCAGGTGCCCACGCAAGTAACCACTGGCAAACAACTCATCATCGCTGGCGTGCTCTACCATATCGTCGATTAATGCCAGAATGCGTGATTCAAACTCCGCGATCATCTTCTTTCCTCATTGTAAACGTGGCATCGGCGTCAGTTGAGCGCTTCGGGCCACGGGAATTGTTCCGCCTTAAGTTCAGGCGTGTGATAATAATTCTGTAGTGCGTTAATGAAACGCGCCGGGCGTTCGGGGATCCCCTGTTCCAGGTACTCCATCACCTGGGCATGAACGCGACGCTGGAATACCACGCGATCCGGTTCAAAGTCCCCTTCCAGGTTGTCGCAACTGACGTTAAACGGGTAGCCCGCCGCCATGCAAAACAGCCAGTCAAACGCCTGCGGCTTCACTTCCACATCTTCAAACTGGCATTGCGTCTTCGCGTCACGCCCGTCCGGGCAGTACCAGTAACCAAAATCGACCAGCTCACGGCGCGCCTTGCCGGCGATGCACCAGTGTGATATTTCGTGTAACGCGCTGGCGTAATAACCATGCGCAAAAACGATACGGTGATACGGTAATTCCGCATCGGCAGGAAGATAGATCGGTTCGTCGTCGCCTTTAATCAGACGGGTATTAAATTCATCGGCAAAGCAGCCGTTAAAAATCTCAATTAACTGTTCGTAGTGATGGGTATTATTCATTAGTTCATCCCCAGCCAGTGGAGAATCTCCTGTCCATGATTATCGTAAAGTAATTTGGCACTCATCACTGCGGAAACAATGACAATCATCGGCCGAATGAGTTTTTGTCCTTTGCTGAGCACCAGTCGCGACCCCATCCGTGCGCCAATAAACTGGCCAATGAGCATCACAAACCCGGTCGCCCAAATCACTTTGCCGCCGAGAGCAAACAGCAATAGCCCGCCGATATTCGATGTGGCATTCAATACCTTGGCATGGGCTGTCGACTTCGCGAGGTTATAGCCACACAGCATGACAAAGGCCAGCGCGTAAAATGATCCCGCTGCCGGGCCAAAAAAACCGTCGTAAAAGCCAACACAGCCACCGGCTACCAGCGCGAAAGGCAACCCGTGCAATCGACGCTGCCGATCTTCTTCGCCCACTTTCGGCATTAACAGAAAGTAAAGGCCAATACAGATAACCAGAACCGGCAGGATCTGGCGCAGAATATCTGACTGCACGTGCTGAACCAATAGTGCGCCGCTCATTGAGCCGATAAAGGTCATGAAGATATTGAGCTTCTGATCCGCCAGGTTAACCACACCACGACGAATAAAATAGAGGGAGGAAGAGATAGATCCCCCGCAGGCCTGCAGCTTATTGGTCGCCAGCGCTTGCGCGGGTGGCATCCCGGCCGCCATCAATGCCGGAATGGTGAGTAAACCACCGCCTCCGGCCAGAGAATCAATAAAACCTGCCAGCATCGCCACAAAAAAAAGCACACCTAACAGCAGTGGCGACACCATAAACAGAGAGGCAAAATGATCCATTAGAGTACATGCTCGTCCAGTAGCGCCTGGCAGGAAGGCGGCAACGGCGGCGGTGTCTTCTTCTCAGGCTTGGTGGTTCCAGGTTTTGGAGGTTCGAACCAGCTTTGCAACTCCACGCCGCAGCCGTCACCCGGTGGTGGTAACGGTTGGTCTTCGCACTCAAGACTGTCGGCAGGGCAACGTAACCGGACATGCATATGCGCACGATGCTGGAACCATGGCCGCACTTTACGCAACCAGTCCCTGTCGGTCCCTGCATCCAGGCAAAGTTGCTGCTTAATCGCCGGGTTCACGAAAATACGCGTTACTTCATTATCTTTTGCAGCCAGCCTGATCAGGCTGAAAATCTCCGGCTTCCACAGTGACGGCACGACACGTTTGCCATCCTGTGAGACCAAATCTAACGCCTGCGGTCGCAGCAGTTGCGACTGGGTCCAGCGCGTTTTTGGCAGTTGCAGGAAAATATCCACATCCAGTCCCGTCTGGTGGCTGGCGTGACCGCCATTGAATCGCCCACCGGCCGGCATACCCATATCGCCGATTAACACCGTACCCAGCCCCTGACTATTGGCCTGATTACTCAGACGCTGGATAAACCTCACCAGGTCCGGATGACCAAAGTAGCGACGCTGATCGGTGCGCATCACCTGATAATGTTCTGACTGTACCGGAAGCGTATCCGCCCCCACGATACAGCCATTGGAAAACGCGCCGATAGACTGCGCGCTGCCCGCAACCGGATGGGTAATTTTCTGCCAGGGCGTTGCCGCCAGACAGGCGGTGCTGGCAAACAGAGCCAGCGCCGCAAGTGCCGTTTTTTTCATTTCTTACCAGCGTGGAATGTCAGTCTTCACATCCGCATTTTGCGCCCGCTGGCGCAACAGGTGATCCATCAACACAATAGCCAGCATCGCTTCTGCGATCGGCACTGCGCGGATCCCAACGCACGGATCGTGACGTCCTTTGGTTACCATTTCGACTTCTTCACCAAAGCGGTTGATAGTACGCCCAGGTACAGTGATGCTGGACGTCGGTTTCAGCGCCATATGGGCAATAATTTGTTGCCCGCTGCTGATCCCTCCCAAAATGCCACCCGCATGGTTGCTCTGGAAACCGTCTTTGGTGATCTCATCACGGTTCTGACTGCCACGTAGCGCCACAACGTCAAAACCATCGCCAATCTCTACGCCTTTTACAGCGTTAATGCTCATCAACGCATGCGCGATGTCGGCATCAAGACGGTCAAAAACAGGTTCACCAAGACCCGCCGGCACACCGTCAGCAACAACGGTGACTTTGGCGCCAATGGAGTCGCCCTCTTTTTTCAACCCGCGCATCAATTCATCCAGCGCTTCGATTTTATCCGGGTCCGGGCAAAAGAAGGGATTCAATTCGACCTGAGACCAGTCTTTAATCTCCAGCGGAACATCGCCCATTTGAGTCAGACAACCACGGATTTTAACGCCGAATTTTTCCGCCAGATATTTCTTGGCGATTGCTCCCGCCGCTACACGCATTGCCGTTTCACGAGCGGATGAACGTCCACCGCCACGGTAATCACGCAAGCCGTATTTCTGCTCGTAGGTATAGTCGGCGTGTCCTGGACGGAAAACATCCTTGATGGCACCATAATCCTGAGAACGCTGATCGGTATTTTCAATCAGCAGGCCAATACTCGTACCGGTGGTGACGCCGTCGAATACGCCGGAGAGGATCTTCACTTGATCCGGTTCCCGACGCTGGGTAGTGTAACGCGACGTGCCCGGACGACGCCTGTCGAGATCGTGCTGCAGGTCGGCTTCAGTCAGAGGAATGCCCGGCGGAACACCATCAACGATACAACCGAGCGCCAGCCCGTGTGATTCGCCGAAGGTTGTTACGCGAAAGAGTTGCCCAATTGTATTTCCTGCCATCACGGCTCCGTTATGCGTGTTGTGTATCTGCGCGTGTATTTAGTCTTTGTAAATGCTGAAGTGCTCACGAGCGGCGATCAACTGCTCTTTGGTCAGCATGAATACACCGTCTCCACCGTTGTCGAATTCCAGCCAGGTAAACGGCACATCAGGGTATTGCTCTATCAGATGTACCATGCTGTTTCCGACTTCACAAATCAGAATACCGTTATCAGACAGGTAGTCCGGAGCATTGCCCAAAATACGGCGAGTCAGCTTCAGTCCATCACTACCGGATGCCAGACCCAGTTCAGGCTCATGACGGTATTCGTTCGGCAGGTCTGACATGTCTTCCGCATCAACATACGGTGGGTTAGTGACAATCAGGTCATACTGGATTTTCACCAAATCGCGGAACAGGTCGGAACGGATCGGCGTTACGTGATGAATCAGACCGTGCTCTTCAATATTGTGTTCGGTAACCGCCAGCGCATCCGTCGAAATATCAACCGCATCCACTTCAGCTTCCGGGAAAGCATAGGCGCAGGCGATAGCAATACAACCGCTGCCGGTGCACATATCGAGGATATGCTGCGGCTGCTCGTTGATAAGACCCGCAAAGCGGTTATTGATCAGCTCGCCAATAGGCGAACGCGGAACCAGCACGCGCTCATCAACATAGAATTCATGCCCGCAGAACCAGGCCTTGTTAGTCAGGTAAGCCACCGGAATACGCTCGTTGACGCGACGGATCACACGCTCAACAATACGATGACGCTCGCTGGATGTCAGACGTGCGGTACGCATGTCCTCTGGAATATCCAGCGGCAGATAAAGAGACGGCAGCACCAGCTGTACGGCCTCATCCCACGGGTTATCCGTACCATGGCCATACCAAATGTTCGCTGCGCTAAAACGGCTGACCGCCCAACGCAACATGTCCTGAATGGTATGCAGTTCACTCACTGCTTCATCGACGAAAATTTTATCCACGTATTCCTCCAGGGCATGCTCGCATTAAATTCGGCGGCTAGTTTGCCACGAAGACGGCGATAAATCAGCATTCACACGGAGCCTGAACGCGAAAATTGCGTTTTAAGCGATCGGATGCCCGTCGAGTCGGGTTAAACTAACGGAAAATAAAAGATGAGACACTCGAATGAAAAAGAAAACATCGCTCAGCGAGGAGGATCAGACGCTGTTTCGCCAGCTGATGACCGGCACCCGGCAAATTAAGCAGGACACCATTGTCCATCGACCACTACGCAAAAAAATCACTGAGGTTCCGGTCAAAAGACTGCTACAGGAACAGGCTGATGCCAGCCATTATTTCTCGGATGAATTTCAGCCGCTGCTGAACACGGACGGTCCGGTAAGATACGTGCGGTCCGATGTCAGCCATTTTGAACTGAAGAAAATGCGCCGTGGTGATTACTCCCCGGAGCTGTTTCTTGATTTGCACGGATTGACGCAACAACAGGCCAAACAGGAGCTCGGTGCATTGATTGCCGCCTGTCGTCGTGAGCATGTCTTTTGCGCCTGCGTAATGCATGGCCACGGGAAGCACATTCTGAAACAGCAAACGCCGCTGTGGCTGGCACAACATCCGCATGTGATGGCCTTCCATCAGGCACCGAAAGAGTACGGTGGCGATGCCGCACTGCTGGTACTGATCGAAGTGGAAGAGTGGTTGCCACCGGAACTTCCCTGAGGCAGCAATTCAGAAACAAAAAGAGCCGCATTTGCGGCTCTTTTATTTTCCGGATGGCGACTCTGCCTTATCCGGACGATGAAACATGGCACGGATTCGATTAAATCGCTTTTGCCATTTTCAAATTACACGGGCTCATCTGCCAGTTAAAAATGCCCTTTCCGCTCTCATCAAGCGTTACGCTGGCTATCGCAGATGTGGTAAACATCGGCGGCGTTTCACCCGGGCAAAGCTCAGACACCAGATATCCCACTAACGGTAAGTGAGAAATCACCAGCGCCGTCGCGATACCTTCATTGGCCAGAGCCTGTAAATAGGCGCTGACCAGACCGACATCGCCGCAGGGAGTCAGCTCCGGCAAAACATCCACACCGGCTGGCAGGTTCATACATTCTCCCACCACATCCAGCGTCTGTTCGGCTCGTAGGAACGGGCTCACCAGAACACGTTCGATATCCACTTTTTGACCTTTCAGCCAGTTCGCCATCAGGCGAGATTCGTCACAACCACAAGAGGTTAAAGGACGAACCGAATCACTGGCGGCATCGAGGGCCGCGTCGCCGTGACGCATGATAAAAACTTGCATATTGCACCGCTTTTGTTAACCAGAATCACCAACACGTTTACACAAAGCCCCTATTGGCTGTGGTAACTATGTGGTGGCCGGCATTGTGCCTTATCCATTCACCGAATGAAACGCTGTTTTTTACCTCAACGGCGTAAGTATAGTCAATCTCTGTTTACATTTTGAGCGCAACACATACATTCGGTGCGGATTCATCCTACCTTTGACCTCATGAATTCAGGTCAGTTTCCCCGATATTCCAGAATCTTTCACCACGTTCCGCCATCTGCAATAACTGTTCACACGGAGTAAACCGTGAACCATATTGCGTGGACAGTCGTTGCAGAACCGCAACCACTTCACCCGCACCGAGAGAATCCATATACCGGAACGGGCCGCCGAGGAATGGCGGAAAACCAATACCAAATACAGCGCCGATATCACCATCACGTGCGCTGCGGACGACCTGCTCACCAAAACAGCGTGCTGCTTCGTTAAGCATTAACATGACACACCGCTCGGCAATTTGCGGGGCTGCGAGTTGGCCCTGACCCTGGACGCCAATAAGCGTATAAATTGCAGGGTCGACCTGTTTTTTGCTTTTACGCCCTTTCGCGCCATAAAGATAGAAACCCCGACCATTTTTTCTACCTTTGCGATCGTCATTCAAAATTGAAGCAACAACATTTGCAGGCGCGCTAAAACGTTCTCCATATGCGGCCTCAAGCACTGGTATAATTTTAGTGCCCGTATCAATTCCGACCTCATCCAAAAGTTGGATTGGCCCTACCGGAAAACCAAACTTAACCAGCGCGGCATCAATCGTGTCGACACGTTCGCCTTCGGTCAGCATGCGAATCGCTTCGTTGATGTAAGGCGCTAAAATACGGTTAACGTAAAAGCCTGCCTTATCCTGGACAACAATCGGCGTTTTGCCCTGTTTTTTCGCTAACTTAACGGTTGTGGCAATCGTCTGCTCAGAGGTTGTTGCATGCGGGATCACTTCCACCAGTGGCATTTTTTCTACCGGGCTAAAGAAGTGCAGACCAATTACCTGTTCAGGTCTGGCAGCATTAGCCGCAATGTCGCCAATCGGTAAAGATGAGGTGTTCGATGCAAAAATAGTATGAGGGGCGCAATTTTGTTCAATTTCTGCCACCATCTGTTGTTTTAACGACAGATCTTCGAATACTGCTTCAATAATCAGATCGAGATGAGCAAAACCGCGATAATCGGTGGTTCCCGAAATCAGCGCCAGCTGTTTGTCACGTTCACCCGCTTTGATATGACGGCGACGAACCTTCGTTTCAAGTTGATCCCAACTGTACTTCAGCGCGTGGTTGATTCCTTTAGCATTAATATCTTTGATGCGCACCGGCAAGCCACCTTTACAGGCAGTGACGTAAGCAATACCGCCGCCCATCAGGCCACCGCCCAAAATACCGACGCTATTCAGCGGGCCGGGCTTCGCTTCACTACCGGGATCCTTTTTCACATCGGTATTGGCAAAAAAGATGTTCCGTAGCGCCTTAGACTGCGAAGTCATCGCCAGCTCGCCAAACGCGCGAGCTTCCGCCTCATAGCCGCTGCTGCTGCCCTGCGCGAGACCGGTTTCGATCACCTCAAGAATGCGGTCCGTTGCGGGGTAGTTGCCCAGCGTTTTTTGCGCCGTCTTTTTGCTGACCATACGAAACAGCAGCGCACGTCCCAGCGGCCCCGCCAACACGCGTTCACGTACGGGCAGAACCCGGTGCGCCGAACTGTCTTTTTTAGCCAGTTCAACCGCGGCTTCCAGCAAAATGGTCTGTGGTACAACTTCATCCACCAACCCCACTTTTAGCGCCTGTTTTGCCCGGAGCTGTTTTCCTGTCAGGATCATATCCAGCGCTGTACTGACACCAATAAGACGGGGCAATCGCTGGGTGCCTCCGGAACCGGGAAGCAGGCCTAGCTGCACTTCCGGTAAACCCAGCACGGTTTTAACGTCATCGGTACAGATACGGTTATGGCAGGCCAGCGCCATCTCCAGCCCACCGCCCAGACAGGCACCATGAATCGCGGCGACAACCGGGATCGGCAATGCATTAATTTCCGCCATGATCTGCTGCCCCTGACGGGCCAGCGTTTCAGCTTCCTGTGAGCTGCGGCAATCACCTATCATATTGATATCGGCACCGGCGATAAAATTATCGGGTTTCGCCGAAATGAACACGACGCCACGCAACGCTTTATTGTCGCGAATTTGTTTCAGAATGGCCCGAACCTGAGAAGCAAACTCCGCTTTCAGGGTATTCATTTTCTCTCCGGGTACATCAATGGAGACAACGGCGACGTTATCCAGACGCACATTGAGCGTAAAAGCCGATGTCATTTCCATTATTCTGCCTCCAGAACCATTGCCGCACCCAAACCACCTGCCGCACATGCGGTGACTAAACCAAACCCACCGCCACGACGGCGTAATTCATGGAGGGTTTGGGTGATCATTCGTGCACCGGTTGCGGCGAATGGGTGCCCATAGGCAATTGAGCCACCCAGCACGTTAAATTTACTGTCGTCGACTTCGCCAGTAGCATGGGAGCGCCCCAGCACTTCGCGGGCAAAACGCTCGCTGCCCAGCAACTGGAGGTTCGCCAGCGTTTGTGCGGCAAAGGCTTCATGCATATCAATGAGCGTTAAATCCGCCATGGTTAACCCTGCGCGCTCCAGGGCAAGTGGTGTCGACCATGCAGGCCCCAACAGCATGTCCTGCCAGACATCAATAGCGGTAAAGGCAAAACTACGCAGATATCCCAGAGGTACCAGCCCTAACTCTTTCGCACGCGATTCCGTCATCAAAATCACGGCCGCAGCACCATCTGTTAACGGCGTGCTGTTGGCCGCCGTAACGGTACCGTGTTTTCTGTCAAATGCCGGACGCAACCGGGCGTAATCCGCCATCGTCGAGTTACCGCGAATATTGTTATCTTCTGAAAAAGGATCTTTAAAGGGGGGCGCGTAGGTTGTCATCACCTCATCCGCAAGTTTTCCTTCAGACCATGCCTGAGCCGCGCGCTGATGAGAACGGTGCGCCAGCGCGTCCTGCTGCTCTCGGGTAATACCATAGGTTTTGGCCATTTGCTCGGCGGTATCCCCCATGCGTAAACCGGTGGAATATTCAGCAACAGCCGGTGGCACAGGCATCAAATCGCGCAAGCGCAATCGGGAGAAGAGCTTCAGACGTTGTCCGGTTGTGCGGGCTTTATTGACATCCACCAGTACTCGCGCCAGCTTTTTGCTGACGCCAATAGGCAGAACGGAAGAGGAATCTGCGCCGCCGGCAATCCCAGCACGAATAGTACCGGCCATCAGGCTTTCTGCAACATTCGCCACGGCCTGAAAGCTGGTTGCACAAGCCCGGCTTACGCTGTAAGCATCCGTATGCACATTCATCCCGGTTCCCAGAACAATTTCCCGGGCAATATTGGGGGCTTCTGGCATTTGAACCACCTGGCCAAAAACCAGTTGTTCAATCACGTCAGCGGGTATTTCGCTGCGAGCCAGCAATTCACTAACAACCATTTTTCCCAAATCAACGGCGGGAATGCCATGAAACGCGGTAGCCTGACGGGCAAATGGCGTACGCAATCCGCTCACGATGGCGATACGGTCGCCCTGGCGGGTAACCAGCGGTAAAGCCTGACTCATAACACTCCCCTGTAAAAAATAAAAATAAGTGGTCTGACCTGATCACAGTCTTAACCAATTTTTTACATTTAGCCAAGCGGGGAGAAAAGAAAGTGAGAGCTATGACACAGTGAATAGTCACTGACTGTTACGAAAATGCCCTTGCCACTAGGTGACAAGGGCATTAGCAGAAGGGATTAACGCAAGCCCAGCTGGAAAATCAGCGTTTCAGCTTCACAGGCAAAAACAAAGTCGATATCCAGACGCACACCCTCAGACTCTTCAGTGAAAGTCGAGGTGATTTTGCAAGGTTCAGATTCCACGCTGCGTGCCTTCTCAGTCAGAGCGGCCAGCGTTTCTTCTGCCTCTGCGCGATTCGCGAACACGCGGCTGTAGGAAGCGGTGCAATCGAAGTTGTCCATGATGGTGCCAACATCCATACAGCAGCAAACCGGGGTTTCATCAGCACTGCATTTACTCATTGTAGATTTCCTCTGTATTCGCACCTGAGGTGCCAGATAAACGATGGGGATATTTTACGCTCCCATTATTCGCCTCTCCAGTCGTTAATTGTATGAAATGAGATAAGTGACCGAAATCACACTTAAAAATGATCTAAAACAAAAATCGCCCAAACAGGTGAGTGCGCGCACCCGCAATTTTGCCAGCTGGATCGCGTTTCTTAGATCAGAATTGAAAATATTTATAAACATACTTGCAACATTCTGGCTGGTCCGACCTATACTCTCGCCACTGGTCTGATTTCTATGTGGTACCTCAGACCCTACACTTCGCGCTCCTGTTACGGCATGTAACATAGTTTGTATAAAAATAAATCTATGAGGTTATGGTCATGAGCCAGAAAACCCTGTTTACAAAGTCTGCTCTCGCAGTCGCAGTGGCAATTATCTCCACACAGGCCTGGTCTGCAGGCTTTCAGTTAAACGAATTTTCTTCCTCTGGCCTTGGCCGGGCATATTCGGGTGAAGGCGCTATTGCAGATGATGCAGGTAACGCCAGTCGTAACCCCGCGCTGATCATGATGTTTGATCGCCCTACTTTCTCTGCTGGTGCGATTTTCGTTGACCCGGATGTCGATATTTCCGGACGCTCACGTATTGGTAACGACGCCAGCCAGGATAATATCGCCCCAACCGCCTGGATACCGAACGTGCACTTTGTTGCCCCAATTAACGATCAATTTGGTTGGGGGGCCTCAGTTACCTCTAACTATGGTCTGGCAACGGAGTTTAACAATAATTATGCAGCCGGCTCGATGGGCGGAAAAACCGATCTGGAAACGCTCAACTTAAACCTGAGCGGTGCCTACCGTCTGAATAATCATTTTAGCTTCGGCCTCGGTTTTAACGCCGTCTATGCCAAAGCGAAGCTTGAGCGTTATGCAGGCGACCTGCCGCAGCAAATCGTTGCAGGCTCTGGTGGCCGGGTTCCTCCCGCACTGGCCGCACAATACCCGGCAGATACCCAGATTGCGCGCCTGAAGGGTGACGAATGGGGCTTCGGCTGGAACGCCGGTATTCTTTATGAAGTGGATAAAGACAACCGTTACGGTTTCACCTACCGTTCGGAAGTAAAAGTTGACTTCGACGGTGATTACCGCAGCAGCCTGCCATCAATGGACCGTATTCCAGCGCAGTTGCGCCCGGTGTTCGCTAGCCTGCCTGCTGGCACTAACGGCAACACAATCGACGGTTCACTGGATCTGAATCTGCCAGAAATGTGGGAATTCTCAGGTTATAACCGCGTTGCACCACAGTGGGCGGTTCACTACAGCATGGCGTATACCAGCTGGAGTCAGTTCCAGGAGCTGAAAGCGAAAGGCAGCAACGGTCAGACCTTGTTCTATAAAGAAGAAGGTTTCAAAGACTCTTACCGCATCGCGCTGGGTACTACCTACTACTATGATGATACCTGGACATTCCGTACCGGTATCGCTTTCGATGATAGCCCAGTTCCAGCTAACCGCCGTTCCATCTCTATTCCGGATCAGGACCGCTTCTGGCTGAGTGCGGGTACCACCTATGCGTTTAATAAAGATGCTTCATTGGATGTCGGCATTTCTTATATGCACGGTCAGAAAGTGAAATTCGAAGAAGGCCCGTACTCCTTCGAATCAGAAGGGAAAGCCTGGCTGTACGGTATGAACCTGAACTACGCATTCTGATTTTCATCAGACGTAAAAAAGGTGAGCTTTTTAGCTCACCTTTTTATTTGCCTCAATTCCTTACTCAGAATCGATCTCTTTTAACTCATCCTGAATATCTTTTGCGTTCGGGTTTTCTTCGGGTTTGAGTTTACCGCCATTCGCAATAAAGTCATGACGCTGGAAGTAAGCTTCACGCACCATGATGTAAGGATCTGAAGATTGGCGCAGCAGCCCGTCAGAATCGAGCAGTTGCGCACGCGTTTCAATTCCTTCAACCGTCCATTTACCTATCGACAATGGCCAGGTTAACCAGGACAGAACCGGATACAGCGTATCCACCATATCGCCGCCATCATCACGCAGCGTGAAACTGCCGTAGAACGGAAGCTGCATATACGGACCGTAACCGACATCATAGTGGCCTAATGTGCTGCCGAAGCGGTGTGGTTCAACACGCTGCAACTTCGGATTCGCCATTCCCGCCACATCAATAAACCCGCCCATACCTAGCAAGGTATTCAGGAAGAAACGGGTAAAATGCACCATCCCCTGATAGGGGTCGCCTTGCAGGAAATAGTTAACCATGACAGCCGGTTCTTCAAGGTTGCCCGTAAAGTTGCTCAAACCATTACGGGCCGGCTGCGGAACATAATCACGCCAGGCTACAGCCACCGGGCGAACAACATATGGATCCAACACATTAAAGTTGAAGTTGTACATGGTGCGGTTGAACCCTTCAAATGGGTCCGAACGCCCCTGCTGTTCAGTACCGGAGCTCGCACACCCCACCAAAAGTGTGGTTCCCAGCGCAAGCGCCGACAGGCGAAGCTTCATAAGTGTCTCCCTGTGTATTATGGCTATCGCTGATTGCCATCCATGACGGAACGATGATGTATCCGCCTGATTAGATGTGAGCGATTGTAACAGCACGTCAATCGATGTCTATATGCCCTAACTTACTGATTTGATCATAGCCTGGTAATACAGACACAGTGATGGTTCATTTTAACGAAGCCAATAAAAACATGCGTTACCATTTTTGCGATTTCAGACTTTATCCACCAGCCTTCAAATAAAAACCGCTACGCTTTAGCAATACGTGCTTATTCAGGATCCTGGTATGAATGACATCGAAAAAGAGAAGATTGATCGTCACAGCGACGAACTCCAGGTGGAAAGCGAAGAAAAGCGGAGCGGAAAAAAGATAGAACTCAATGAGGACAGACTCCCCTCACGTGCAATGGCGATCCACGAGCATATCCGCCAGGACGGAGAAAAAGAGATGGAACGCGACGCGATGGCGCTATTGTGGTCAGCCATCGCTGCCGGACTGTCAATGGGAGCCTCACTGCTGGCAAAGGGAATTTTTCACGTACAACTGGAGGGTGTTCCCGGCGGATTTTTGCTGGAGAATCTCGGTTATACCTTCGGCTTTATTATTGTGATTATGGCCCGCCAACAACTCTTTACGGAAAATACCGTCACCGCCGTCTTACCCGTTATGCAAAACCCCACCCTCGGCAATTTTGGTCTGTTGATGCGTCTGTGGGGCGTAGTACTACTGGGTAATATTGTGGGCACCGGGGTTGCAGCATGGGCGTTTGAATACATGCCGATTTTTGATGAGGCGACCCGCGACGCCTTCGTCAAAATAGGCATGGATGTAATGAAAAATAACCCGACGGAGATGTTTGCCAATGCCATTGTCTCCGGATGGTTGATTGCCACGATGGTCTGGATGTTTCCCGCCGCCGGAGCCGCAAAGATTGTCGTCATTGTCCTGATGACCTGGCTGATTGCCTTAGGCGATACCACACATATCGTCGTGGGTTCAGTTGAAATTCTCTATCTGGTCTTTAATGGAACACTGCACTGGGGCGACTTTTTCTGGCCTTTTGCCTTACCGACACTGGCCGGAAATATCTGTGGCGGGACATTTATCTTTGCGCTGATGAGTCACGCGCAGATCCGCAATGATATGAGCAATAAACGCAAGGAAGAAGCCAGGTTGCAAGCAAAGCGGGAAGCACAACCGCAGAAAAACCAGAAAAAACAGACCTGAATGGCGACTGTTTGAGCAGTCAGGCAGCCTGAGACTTACCGTTGAGAGTAAAAAACGCTATACTCGTGCCGCTTCGTCCCCTTAGTTAAATGGATATAACGAGCCCCTCCTAAGGGCTAGTTGCAGGTTCGATTCCTGCAGGGGACACTTTGAGCGCTTATGTCCCCCACTAAATAATCCCACAAAACCCTCACCACACAAGGCTTAGAGCCGAAATCAATATCCAACCATGTCCAGCCAATAGCACCCAGAAACACAACTAAAAGTGTCCCTTTAAAGTACCCTCACGCTGTTAGAACTTCGGGAGGGATACTTATGGCCTTGTCACGAACTATCCGGGGAGACTGATAAACACATAACGTTGGCTTGCCAATATCAAACCTTGATGAACGAGTTGGGCAATAATGCGAGCTACAGCTTTGTATTTGATCATGGAATACGTTCAAAAAACACATGAGGCAAAGTTGAAAGTTTAACGATCAGAACCGTGCTTAAATTTCTCGTTCTTTATTCCGTAACAGCGAATACTATGACAGATAAATTAAAAATTACTGAGCAAATTAACTGCAAAACCGAGCCTGATTGGAGTCAATGTTGCAGCTACTACGAAAAGCAGATTAGAGAAGAAAAAGACAAAATAGCCAAATACGAAAAAGATTTGGCACTGTCAAACCTACGCCTTGAACAACTTGAAATCTCACTTTGGGAGTGTCAAAAAGGCGAATCGCCAACAAACATCCCTAACGAGTTGCGCAGCGATGAGCTAGTAGAATTCTGGAAAGATAAACTGTTAGCAGATTATCGTAACAACGCTGGATACATTGGGGGGATTGCAGCAGATATTCATTGCTCCAAGCTGAGTGAGTTGCAGCTACGCCATTTATCCGCCGAACTTATCAGCCTTATCTGCGGTGAAGTGCAAGAAAACCTCAAGGTGATTGACGTGATGAGGAACCGGTACGGCTTACTCACTACTCCCGGTCATATAAAAGATTCAATCTATTACCACATCTGCAAACAGCGTGGAATCGACTTAAGCACCAAAAGTGTGAAGGAGCGTCCAGCTGTTATCCGGGAGGCGCTAAATCACTGGGATGTCGATAACGCATTTAAGGAAAGCAATCGGATCATGCGTCATTGGGCTGCACTAACGCATATCCAGCGCAGCAATGGAGGCAGAAAGAGCCAATCCCCAAGAGGTAACAACAACAAAGCAGAGGCGTTAAAACATTATGCTCCAAGGATGACCGCGAAAGAATTTCGTAAAGCTCTTGAAACTAAAGGATTTACAATCACAGAAACGGATAGGACGCTACAGAACTGGATGAAAGAAGCGAAAGCTAAAAACGAAAACAGCTAGCGACTTTCGCGACTTACGACAATGCAATACATGAGAATGCCCCCCATCGAATTGGAATTAGAAAGAGGGGGGTACCAATGTCGTCACTTCACTTGAGCTTAGCTCGCCAAAATCAAATATACGCAAAATCAGAAATGCTGGATTGGCATCGGGTAACAGCCAAAGGCAATAACACGCGCGCCAAAGCATGCTTATTATTGTCAACATATCCGCATACTGAACATATGGTGGCCCTGGTTATCTGGTTTCTCGCGAAGCGCTGGGAGCCTTTAACGCTGGTACGCCAATCAGCTTTGCACCACACAGCACTTGTCGCTATTTGATAATAGTTCGATCACAACTAAATAAGTAACATAAAATCACATGTACAAGTAGTTGTACGTATGCCATGATTGAACCATCAAGTCTCGACACCCTGGAGAAGTCATGCAACACGTAAACTACACCGATGCTCGACAGCATTTAGCTGACCTGATGCAGCAGGCTAATGATGATCGTGCGCCAATCCTGGTTACGCGTAAGGGTGCTAAAAGCGTGGTAATGATCGACGCGGAGGAGTTCGCATCGATTCAGGAAACGTTACACCTGTTCAGTAACCCGGCGAACGCGGCACACATTGAAGCCAGCCTTGCATCGCTCGAACGCGGCGATTATGAGGAACTGGACATTTAATGAAAGTCAGGATATCCCCGCAGGCAAAAAGCGATCTTCAGTACTGGGCCGAGAATGACCCAAAGACGCATAACAAGGTAATGGAGTTAATCAAATCGGCTAAGGAAAGCCCCTTCAAGGGGATAGGGAAGCCGGAGGCGCTAAAGCACCGTAAGCCCCTCTGGTCACGTCGCATCACGAAAGAACACCGTCTGGTGTATTACGTTGAGCAAGGCGATCTGTACATTGTCGCGTGTCGTTATCACTACACCACGATCTAACAGCTTTTCCCTGGCTGGCGGGTTTGCCTTAAACTTTGCCAGCTAATTAAATTATCATCATAAAAACAAATTGAATATCAATAAGTTATCATTAGATGCGTTTCCTGCAGGGGACACCATCACATCTATCACGCAACGCTGCGATTTATTTCACCATCACGGTACTTGCCATAGCTCCACACAGTTTCTCCCTCGGCGTTTTGCGCCATATAGCGCTTCATCAGCCGCCTGGATAAGGCGCTCATAATCGGGATGTCCATTAAACATCGCTGCACCGATTGAAAGAGAAAGTAAAATGGGTTCGCCTGTCGGAGAGTTCACCTTAATTCTCTCCACACCTTTGCGGATCCGCTCCGCAATGCGCAGAGTGTCTGCCACGGTGATTTCGGTCAGGATGATGAGGAACTCATCGCCGCCATAACGAAAAACATAGTCGCAGGTACGCACATTGTCATAAAACGCACCGGCAACTTTACGCAGGATCTCATCTCCGGTGTTATGTCCCCACGTATCGTTGATCTGCTTAAATTTGTCGACATCAATCAGCAGCGTCGAAAGAGGTATCCCGCTCCGACTGGCGTGAATGATTTCGCGTTTAAAAATGGTTGGCAGAAAACGACGGTTCAGCAAGCGCGTCAACACGTCCATCCCCACCTCATGTCGCGAGACTTCATCAAACAGTTCGCGCAGTAAAGTGACGATTTGCGAGAGTATGTTCCGTGTTTGCTGCAAAAACTTAACCCGCCGCGGTTTACTGGCGAGGGCATCGTCAGAGATGCGGATATCTTTAAAGATGTCATCAAAATCCTGGATCAGGCGGGATATATGTCCTGCCTCAGCAATCCCACTGAAGTAGTGACGTCCCTTATGGCTAAACCACAGTCCAAAATCAGATTGACCAAGCGGGCTGCTATTCCCGATGCTGGAGTCAAACATGACTTTATAAAGCAGCGTCATTTCCCACGTCAGTAACGCGTTAGTCTGCCGTTCCTTTTCCTCTTCTGCATTCTCCATCAGTGAGAAGATGCGATAGTTTTCGTCCTCTTTGGCCGCATTGTTCTCACTGAAGACATACGCTCGTGACATAACCTCCATCGCCAGATCGATACTGTTGATGGCGTAGTGGTAAATGTTGAGTTTGATTTCAGAGGTGTGCGGGCTGGTATTAATCAGCGGCAGCAGTAATTTTTTTAGTACTCTGAAGCCCATTTCAACCAGATCAACAGAGATCCCGATGCGAGCGTGAACATCCGCGGCACGCTGCTGGGCACGCATCTGTTCTTCAACCTGTTCTACCTGGCAGGAAAGCACATCGATAAGCCAACGACGTAATGCTTCTTGTAGCTGCCTTTCTACCTGCTCGGTGGTTAAAAACTCCGCGGCATTAGGGTCAGCCAATACAACGCGGTAAAACTCTGCGATCAGCACCGGCGCATGAACATGTGCCAGTTGTGCTGCAAGCTGATGGACGTATGGGTCCGTCTCATTAATCAACTGTACCCACTCGTCCTTCACGGTTTGTAGATAGGTTTCCATAGGATGGTCCTCAGGGTAAGTTGTTACCTTTTTCGATACGGCTGGCAAATTATAGTCTGTTATGATTATTGGGTATGAATGCCTTCCCTACCAATATCGCCTTCACATACACTGCTTTGCACAATCCAAACAGACTGACTGACACTGGACTCCTTTCTGGCGGCTAACATGAAACAAATAACCTTCAGCGATCTGCAACAACAAAGTGAAGCGGCAGCCCATTCTCCTCGCTTGCGCGCACATCGTAATTTTCATCCGCAACTAAGCGATCCCGTTCAGCGTCTGGCGATTGCGATGGAACCCGGAACCTATGTCCGTCCTCATCGCCACCCACATACCTTTGAGCTGTTATTACCTCTCAGCGGGCGCTTTGTGGTATTGAATTTTGATGAGAGCGGCGTCGTTACGCGGCGTGTTGTGTTAGGAGAGGACTGTATGGCGCTGGAGATGGATGCCGGTACCTGGCACGCCGTCTTGTCCCTGGATAAGGGGGGCGTTATTTTTGAAGTTAAACACGGTGGTTATCAACCCGTGGCCGAACAAGACGTTGCGGCCTGGGCGCCTGCCGAGGGCGAGCCCGGTACGGCTGAGTTGATAGCCTGGTATCAGCATGTTCAGCCCGGAGATGCGCCGTTTAGCGCCTGAGCCTGTCGCGGTAACAGACAGAAGCCAAACCAGTTTGGCAAACCCCGTATTCTGGCATCCCGTTGGACGTTAAGGTTATAATCCTGACAACGATTTTATTGGATCAGACGCAAAAATGACAAAACTCACCCTACAAGAGCAGATGCTGAAAGCTGGCTTAGTCTCCAGCAAAAAAATGGCGAAAGTACAGAGAACAGCGAAAAAATCGCGCGTTCAGGCCCGTGAAGCCAGAGAAGCGGTTGAAGAGAATAAAAAAGCACAAATTGAACGGGATAAGCAGTTAAGCGATCAACAGAAACAAGCGACGCTGTCGAAAGAATACAAAGCGCAGATAAAGCAGCTTATTGAAATGAACAAAATCACCATTTCTAAAGGTGATATTGGGTATAACTTCACCGATAATAATCTGATAAAAAAAATCTACGTGGATAAGCTGACACAGGCGCAATTGATTAAAGGGCGTCTGGCTATTGCCCGGCTGACTGCCGAAAGCGACCGCGACAGTGAATATGCTATTATCCCGGCCGTCGTTGCCGATAAAATTGCACAACGTGACGACAGCTACATCGTCTTAAATTGTGAGCTGAGCCAGGAAGCGAAAGACGAAGACGATCCGTATGCTGACTTCGTCGTACCTGACGATTTAATGTGGTAAGTGAAAAATGCCGGATAATAAGTCCGGCATTTTTTCTAATAATGAGGTGACGACTCAGATGTTCATTCAATTACCCTTATCATAACCGCGCCTCCTCTCTCTAGAACTTATAATGCTCTTTGCTTAGCCCGTATTTTCTCATCCGCAAATACAGTTTTTTGCGCGGAATTTGCAGATATTCTGCCACTTCATTAATACGCCCTTGATGAATATTTAGCGCTTCGGTAATGATTTGCCGCTCATACTCTTCAACCCGGCGATCTAACGGTGTCGGTTCCGGCATATGCAACTGCGGATTGGCGGTTTCCGCCAATGGCAGCAACCCAACGGCAAAAAGCTCTGCGGCGTTTGCCAGCTCTCGCACATTGCTCAGCCATACACGACGTCGCATCCCTTTCAGCAATTCCCCGTCGACCTCCGGAATGGGGTGGTTCAGACGCAGGCAGGCTTTTTGCAGGTAATGGCGAAATAGCGGCTCAATATCGTCCGGGCGCAGGGATAGAGGCTGGCAGGCGATTTGCGTCATGGCGAAGCAGTAATACAGTTCGGCCACGATCTGGTTTGTTGCCGCCAGCTCCACCAGCGATGTCGTACCAATACCAATTAACCGAAAAGGACGCCGCTCCTGGCTTTGCAGGTGAACCAACTGCTGCTGCTGCTCGCGCGTCAAACACGCTATATGGCTTAATACCAGCGTCCCGCCTTGCGCTTGTGCAATCAGCTCATCGAGCTGAGCGGTGTTCCCGATGGTGAGCTCTGCGCGAATAAGCGGCCCCTGGGCGCTACGTCCCAGTTGATGCAGATAACGGGCTCCCGTCATGCGTCCCGTCCCCGGCTCCCCATAAAACCAGACGGCAAGATCCGTTTCTGCCAGTTGCTGCAGGCGTTGACGGTACTGATTTATCCAGTCGCTGTAGCCAACCAGCTCAACCTGCAGCTTTTGTTGGCAGTAATGACGACGGGCAATCACAGATTTTCGCTGCTGCAACGCCTCTGCAACCTGCAACAGCAGCTTGCCGGGATCGACCGGCTTTTGCAGAAAATCCCATGCCCCTTTCTTCACCGCATCCACCGCCATCGGCACATCACCATGTCCGGTAATCAGCAGGATCGGCAGTTGGTTATCATCCTGATGAAAAAGAGCCATCAGTTCGATACCGTTACAGCCGGGCATACACACGTCACTCAGGACGATACCGGGCCAGTCAGCCTGTAGCCAATTTCGGGCATCATAGGGGTTATTGCACGCGCATACCCGATAGCCTGCCTGCTCAAGCAACAAGGTGTAAGCATCAAGGACATCGGCATCATCATCAATCAGCAGAACAGAATATTCATCACTCAACATCTTCTACATCCGTCAGGTTGAATTGCAGTACCACGCAGGCATTGCGCCCCAGCGTCGATGCCAGGCGTAGCTCACCGTTCATCTGCGTCATTAACGAGACACAAATTGATAGCCCAATACCAAGACCAACATCCTTACTGGTGGTAAACGGTTTTAATAGCGACGGCAGCAGTGCACCAGGCCAGCCGGGGCCATTATCGCTGACAAAGACACATACCGTACTACCTTCGGTCTGCCAGTGAACGTCAATCTTCGCGGCAATCGGGCAGGCATCCAACGCATTTGCCAGTATGTTTACCAGAACTTGCTGAATTCTCACCTCATCGCCCGTAACCCACACGCACTCAACCGGCAGCGAAAGCGTAGCCTGCTGCGGTTTATGCCGCATAGACAATAACTCCCAGGCCGCGCTGAAGGTTTGTCGTAAATCGACCGGATGCAGTGGAGCCCCCGGCCCGGCCCGGCGCGCAAACTGCCGTAATGAGCGAATAATGGCATCGATACGGGTAATGAGTCCTTCAGCTTTGGTTAACGTACTTCTGGCCTGCACCAACTGCTCCTGTTCAATTGCCCTGCCCGCAGTAAACAGATACATCGACAAGGCATTCAGTGGTTGATTGATTTCGTGGGCCAGCGTGGTCATGGTCTGTCCAACCACCGCCAGTTTCGCCGTCTGAATCAATTCGCCCTGGGTCGCTCGCAGATCGGCTTCAATCTCCTTACGCTCTGCCACTTCCTGCTCAAGCTGACTTTTTTGCGTATTGAGCTGACCCAGCGTATGGCGCAGTAACCCCGCAATGCGCCCTAGCTCATCACGACCATAAACCGGGATCGAGGCATCGGTTCTGCCAAGACCAATTTGCACCACGGCCTGGTTGAGCGCGGTAAAACGCTTCACCAACCGTGAACGGATAAAGTAGTGGTTGAGCCCCCAGGCAAGAAGCAGCGCCAATAGCGTCGCCAGCAGAATAAGCCCACCGCTGACGCGAACAATCTGCTCCAGTCGCTGGTTAAACATCTGCATTTGCTGATGACTACTTCCCAACTGAGCCTCAAGCAATGTTCGAAAACGACCAAGCGTAGCTTCTCTGGCATGACTGGCATCAACCAGCGCTTTTTGCGCCGCGACGTAATCGCGCATCGTATCGGGCATTTTGTTTTTCATCATCCCGATTTCCAGCAATTCGTCGATGGTTTGTCGCAACGTGATAGTACTGGGCCAGTCGTCCAGGGTGCGGATATTTTCATCCGCCGTTTTCTTCAAATTTTCCAGATAACGAATATGATTCTCTACCAGCATGCCGTCGTCGCTACCTGACTTCAGTTCATTCAACCTGTCGCGTAAATCATCGACAATCTGGTTTTCAATTCTTGCCAGCGTGTACACCTGTTGCTGCTCATTTTGCACCTCCCTGGCGCGTTTCAGGTACAACGCCGCGTCACCATTTTTCGCTTCAATTTGATCCAACAACGTTCCCTGCTGCCAGGTGAAATCCTGCACCAGAGAGTTCAGTTCGGTCGTGAAATCATCATGTAACCAGTCGATTCGCGCGGAAAGTTCGCTGACTTTTTCGCGTACCAGGAACATGTTGTAGAGCACCCTGTCCAGCTCGGTCATCAACGCCCGGCTATCCTGCAAAATCACCGCCAGCTGTTGCTGTTCCGTGGGTTGCAATCCCCGACTCAGCAGTTCAATTTTGTCCAGATGTTCTATGATCTGATTGCGCAGTTGCAGCCGTACAGTCGTGTTGGGGGCAAGCAGGAATTCATTAAGCTGATCGACAACCAGGTTAAGATTCCCTTCAATCAAAAAAGCGGAATGCACGCGCGGGAAATAGTCATCGAGCGAATAGCGGATTTGCGAGCTTTGCTCATGCCAGGAATACAAACTGACACAGCTCACGCTTAGCGTCAGTAAAGCTCCCGTCAGAAAAGCACCCCGCAAACTGCTGCTGATGCTGAGCTGACGAAGACGTTGCCATAGCGAACCGCCTTTCATTGTAGTTCTTCCAGTTTTGATATCGCCAGGCGCTGGTTGTTAAGAAACCAGAGTTGCCACTCCATCATTTGCTGTTCAGCAAAACTTTTATTATCGAATTGAGCAAGCCAGGCTTCATCTTCGCTGCTCCTGGCGTCGATTGGGACCTGGGTTAACAGCGCTCTGATTTCGGGTAACGGGTGTTTCAGACGTGCTTCCGCACTGTACAGCGCTCGCCAGGCATCCTTAAGCTGTGCGAGGCGGAAACTGATGGCCGTATCAAACATCCGCTGGACCAGCTGTTGACGTTTCAGGATCAGACGGTAATTAAGCGGTGGCTGTTTCATCAAAATGGCCTGTTGGGCTGCACGCGGGTTATCTGCTGCCAGCGACGTTACCGGATATTTACCGGTATTCGCATCGGCAAGGATCCGCTGTCCTTCCGGGCTCAATAAATAGCGGATAAAACGTTGTGCTTCATTGGCACGCGGGCTGTTTTTCAGCACAGCTACGTAGGTCGGCGAGACCGCAGAGTGTGGGAAGTAAGTAAAGGTCAGATTGGGGTCATTGAGCAGCAGATTGGCATAGTTATCAATAACCGGTCCCGCAACGCCCAATCCGCTCTTAATTTTATCCGCAACACCAAAGCTGCGTGATGAGATGGTCACCAGGTTCCCGGCACTGGCCAGCAATGTCGCCCAACCTTCTTGCCACCCCTTTTGCTGCAGCAGTGATTCAACCATCAGGTGATTGGTATCGGAGCGCGATGGACTACTCATCAGCAGGGCATTTTGATATTTAGGATGCGTTAAATCCCCCCAGTCCGTCGGTGGAGGCAGATGTCGCGCCGTCAGTGCTGAACGATTAATCAGCAGACCAAATCCTGAGATCGCCACGGCTACAGACGTCGACCGTATTGACTCAGGCACCAGCCGCTGGCTTTCCGGCAATGCGTTATCAAAAGGAGCAAGTTTCTGATGCTCCTGAAGATGCTGTAGTAGCATCGGCGAAGAGGTTAAAATCAGGTCAACGTTTTCCGCATTCGCCGTATCGAGCAATTGTTCGAGAGAAGAACTGGTCCGGTTCAGCGTGCGGATCATCACGGACCCCGGCTCCGTTTGCCAGCGCTGAATAATCCAGGCCGTTGCCCCCGGGGAAAACGTCGTCGCCATCACCAGCTCCTTCCCCTGTGCCAGACAGGTCGCCGACAGCGACATAAAACACAGTGAGAGCGCCAACAAACTACCCCGGCAGAAAAGTCTGTTTGTGATCCTGTTCATAAATACCAACATCGTCGAAAAATAATATTGAGACAAAACTTACCCGTTTATCATGACAGGTGAAAAAGATAAAACCGCTATCAGAATAACCAGACGGAATGCGATAACAGAGATAAAGAATACCCGAAAATGTCGTTTGAATTTGTTAATACCCGCACATGCTGATGATAAAAACGCATTCAGAATAATAGTTCTGACCTCACCATAATTCAAAAGGGTCAAAATCAGTCCCACTTTCAGCAAATTGAGTCAATAGTGACACATTTCTTCAATTTGAATTTCTTCGCCACCTATTTCACTCTTCACTGCGAAAAATCCTGATATTCACATCAATATAAATTTAGGTGATGATATGTTATCAATATTCAAGACAGGGCCATCGGCAAATAAAGTCCCGGAAGAAAAAATTCAGGAGACTTACGGTCGATACCGCATTCAGGCGTTACTTAGCGTATTTCTTGGTTATCTTGCGTATTATATTGTACGCAATAACTTCACCCTCTCGACCCCGTACCTGAAAGAACATCTGGATCTCAGCGCAACACAGATTGGTTTACTCAGCAGTTGTATGCTTATTGCCTATGGGATCAGTAAAGGCATCATGAGCAGCCTGGCAGACAAAGCCAGCCCGAAAGTCTTTATGGCTTGCGGTCTGATCCTGTGCGCCATTGTCAACGTTGGCTTAGGGTTCAGCACCGGATTCTGGATTTTTGCCGCGCTGGTGGTCTTCAACGGGTTGTTCCAGGGGATGGGCGTCGGTCCCTCGTTTATTACCATCGCCAACTGGTTCCCACGCAAAGAGCGTGGACGCGTTGGCGCATTCTGGAATATCTCACACAACGTCGGTGGCGGTATTGTCGCCCCCATTGTTGGCGCCGCCTTTGCTATTCTCGGCAGCGAACACTGGCAAAGCGCCAGCTATATCGTCCCAGCCTGTGTTGCGGTGCTATTTGCTTTTATTGTTCTGATGTTGGGCAAAGGCTCACCACGCGAAGAAGGCTTGCCTGCTCTGGAACAGATGATGCCGGAAGAAAAAGTCGTGTTAAATGCCCGGCACGTAACCCAGGCACCGGAAAACATGAGCGCCTTTCAGATTTTTTGCACCTACGTGCTGCGTAACAAAAATGCCTGGTATGTTTCACTGGTAGACGTTTTTGTCTATATGGTGCGTTTTGGCATGATCAGTTGGTTACCGATTTATCTGTTAACTGAAAAACATTTCTCGAAAGAGCAAATGAGTGTGGCGTTCCTGTTTTTCGAATGGGCGGCAATTCCTTCCACATTGCTGGCAGGCTGGCTGACCGACAAACTGTTTAAAGGTCGTCGCATGCCGTTGGCCATGATTTGTATGGCGCTGATCTTCGTCTGCCTGATTGGTTACTGGAAAAGTGAATCTCTGCTGATGGTCACTATTTTTGCTGCCATCGTCGGGTGCTTGATCTATGTTCCCCAGTTCCTGGCGTCTGTTCAGACCATGGAAATCGTCCCTAGCTTTGCTGTCGGTTCGGCGGTCGGATTACGTGGTTTTATGAGCTACATTTTTGGTGCATCGCTGGGAACCAGTCTGTTTGGTGTCATGGTCGATAAAATGGGATGGCATGGCGGTTTCTATCTGCTGATGGGCGGGATTGTCTGCTGCATTCTGTTCTGCTATCTGTCTCACCGCGGGGCGCTGGAACTCGAACAACAACGAAAAAATGCCCAACAACAGGACACCGAGCTGCAGCTTGCTGATGCAAGGTAATCTGCTTTAGAGAGAAAAAAGTGCCAGCGATGCTGGCACTTTAGTTTGCTCAGATGGAAGCCAGAAAATCAGTCAATGGGGTACACAATTGCGTTTTCAGTTATGAACCTTCGATTTAATGCTTATCATCCCCCACCATAAAGCGAATGATCAATCCGCATGTCGGGGCAAGAAAAAGAAATAGTCCCGTTACCATTTCGTTTCCATCAGTCAACCGTATGGTAAAGAAATAAATTAATGCCGTAAGGATAGCCATGCCGAAAAAAGAACTAATTGACGCGGCAGCGCCCATTACCTGCCAAATATAGCAACTGACGCACAGAATGCTCAATGCGAGGAAAGTCCAAAAATAGAACATAGCGTTACCTCCTGTCTGCCGTAAAAATCGACGTAAGTCCTTACACTTCCTTGATTTTATAGTCTAAGACAATTCCTATCCGTTCGCAATTCAAGCAACATTTTCGCTACAATAACTGTTCACCTTCTGAACAGAGCATTCTCTGTTGGCCTTTATTTAATCGTCATAAAAACAACAAATTATCTATAAACCTATTCTTGCTTTTTATCGACCAAAAAACATTTACGAAACTTGAGGAATTATTTCTGGATGACATTAATCTTCGGGTGTACATTGTGCGTCCGATCATTCATACCCCTCGTGGTTTGTCCTGACTCAGTTTTACACTCTTTACAGGAACCATTGTCGCTCATAGTGACCTAACTGTTCAGTGTCAGAGAGTAACGCTGTAGACAAAGAATCTTCGCGATACATTATTTTCGTACCAACAACAGGTGCTTATGTTCCCCCAATGTAAATTTTCGCGCGCGTTTTTGCATCCGCGCTACTGGCTCACATGGTTCGGTGTCGGTGTGCTCTGGTTACTGGTGCAACTCCCTTATCCTGTTTTATGTTTTCTGGGCACCCGTACAGGTACGCTGGCGCGCCCATTTTTAAAGCGCCGGGAATCCATTGCCCATAAAAATCTCGAACTCTGTTTCCCGAATCTGTCACAAGAAGAAAGGAACAAACTGGTCGACGAGAACTTCCGCTCACTCGGCATGGCACTGCTTGAAACCGGAATGGCCTGGTTCTGGCCAGATCGCCGGGTGCGTAAATGGTTTGATGTTGAAGGCCTGGACAACCTGCAACGCGCTCAGGCGCATAACCGTGGCGTAATGGTAGTCGGCGTGCATTTTATGTCGCTGGAACTGGGGGGCCGTGTGATGGGGCTTTGCCAGCCAATGATGGCAACCTACCGCCCGCACAACAACAAATTAATGGAGTGGATACAAACCCGTGGCCGTATGCGCTCGAACAAAGCCATGATCGGCAGAAATAATCTGCGCGGCATTGTCGGCGCACTGAAAAAAGGGGAAGCCGTATGGTTTGCACCCGATCAGGATTATGGCCGTAAAGGCAGCTCATTTGCGCCATTCTTCGCCGTCAAAGATGTTGCGACAACCAACGGTACCTACGTGCTGTCACGCTTGTCAGGGGCGAAAATGCTGACCGTCACCATGGTGAGAAAATCTGATAACTCCGGCTACCGTCTGTTTATCACGCCAGAAATGGAAGGCTACCCGGAAGATGAAAACCAGGCCGCGGCCTATATGAACAAAATCATTGAGAAAGAGATCATGCGGGCACCCGAGCAGTATCTCTGGATCCATCGTCGTTTCAAAACCCGCCCGATGGGTGAAGCCTCGCTATATGTCTAAAAAGAAAGGCCGAATGGCCTTTCTTTATTTCTGCACTTGAATTACTTAACACCCCACTTGTTCTGTAATTCAGTCATTCGTTCGCTATATTCTCTGGCAAGGCAGGCGGGCTTATCCTGCTCTTTCCAGCATTCATTACGTCCTTTGATCCAGCCTCGTTGCTCTGCTTTTAGCGTCGGGTCATTTTTCGATTTAGTCAGCGCCTGCTTGTAGATCCCGTTCAATTTTAAATCCATTGCGGAAAGCGACGGGCTCTGACAGATAATCTCTTCCATGCTTCCCTTTTCCACTGCAGAACAGGAGAACGATGGACCAGCATGGGTCGATTTTTTCGCTGGGGAGAAATCAACATTATCTTCAGGCTGACAAATCCCATGCTTGCGGTTTGGGCCAGCCCAGGACACTTCCGGGTTTCCGTCATCTTTTCTGGAAATTGAGACGGTATTTTTACCGCTCTTCGCCTCCCAATAATTTTCATTAAAGGTCTTAATGGTCGCTTTTGTGCCATTAATCCATACATTGCCTTTACCATCACTATTCACGCCACCAATACTTGCGCAGCTGAAATTGAACGCTTGTGGTGCAGCTGCCATCGACGTTAATGGCGCAAGAACAAGTGCTAACATCATTAATCTGGTCATTTTTAACCTTTTCATTATCAAATTCCGCGAGAAAATTAACCGCATTAACCTCAAGGTGATATGAGAATTCTCTGAGTAACAACTACGTCGCTCAATAGCAATTTATTACCGTCAGAAATTAAACTGTCGCCGAATCACGACACTTGTAAGTTACTAAAATTAAATAAAAAAATGCCTCTTGTTTCACCTCATTTTTAGGCGTACATTAGCGCCGTCTGGAGCATTAAAGCTCAGAATTCTGAGGTGATGCAGCCAAGCAAACGCGGGGTATTCTCCCTTTCGTTTATGCTCGCATCAGCTCTCTGTCAGGTAAGCATATGTTCATTTAGGCGTACTCATCGTATGCGGAGAGATGAAAAGTGAAATATTTCTTTATGGGCATTTCTTTTATGGTCATCGTATGGGCCGGTACTTTTGCCCTGATGATCTAAATTGAAAGATGCAGCAAAAAAACAGGAGCCATTTGGCTCCTGTTTGCGTTGTAAGGTGAAAGTTTTGCTAGTCGGTACTTTCAGTGGCTGATTTCGGGCTGGCCGGGAGTAAACCATCTGCGCGGAACATGGCTTTGATTCCGCGGATTGCCTGGCGGGTACGGTCACGGTTCTCAATCAACGCAAAACGCACGTGTGTATCACCATAGTCCCCAAAGCCAATCCCCGGCGAAACACAAACCTTCGCCTCATTCAGCAATTTTTTGGCAAATTCAAGCGACCCCATTGCGGCGTACTGCTCCGGAATTTTCGCCCACACGTACATCGACGCTTTTGGCATTTCAACCATCCAGCCCGCTTCATGCAGCCCTTTGACCAGCACATCGCGACGACGCTTATATTGCTCAGCGATATCCCGTACACACTGCTGATCACCTTCCAGCGCGGCAATAGCGGCTACCTGCAGCGGTGTAAACGTTCCATAATCGTGATAGCTCTTAATGCGCGCCAGTGCGTTTACCAGCGTTTTATTGCCAACCATAAAACCAATGCGCCACCCCGCCATGTTATAGCTTTTCGACAAGGTGAAAAATTCAACGGCAACATCACGGGCCCCCGGAACCTGCATAATCGATGGCGCTTTCCAGCCATCGTAGACAATATCGGCATAGGCCAGGTCGTGAACCACCAGCACATCGTAGCGTTTAGCCAGCGCGACGACCTTTTCGAAAAACTCCAGCTCGACACACTGCGCCGTCGGGTTGGACGGGAAGCCTAAGATCATCATCTTCGGTTTCGGATAGCTTTCGCGAATCGCACGCTCCAGTTCATTAAAGAAGTCGACCCCTTCCACCAGCGGCACGGAACGCACCTGTGCTCCGGCGATAACGGCACCATAAATATGGATTGGGTAACTGGGATTCGGCACCAGGACGGTGTCGCCGTGATCCAATGTCGCCAACATCAGGTGAGCCAGCCCCTCTTTGGAGCCAATCGTTACAATCGCTTCGGATTCAGGATCGATCTCGACGTCATAGCGTTCCTGATACCAGCGAGAAATCGCCCGACGTAAACGAGGAATACCGCGCGACGTTGAATAACCGTGGGTATCCGGGCGCTGCGCCACGGTACACAGTTTTTCGACAATGTGAGGAGGCGTAGCACCGTCCGGATTCCCCATGCTGAAATCGATAATATCTTCGCCGCGCCGACGCGCAGCCATCTTCAGTTCAGCGGTAATGTTAAAAACGTAAGGGGGGAGACGATCAATACGCGTAAAACGACGTTCAGGGCGGGAGTCAGCCATAATATCCTCAGATGTACGTTAGCGCCCGGACCGTCCGAGCGACGCTGCCACGATGGTGGCACGTTTAGAAAATAGCCTGATTAATTTCCTTCTGTCGAGAGGTACAGCAAAATATTTTTTATCGGCATAAAAGAGGAACAGCGTTTCTAAAACGGGAAATGCATGAATATCTAACCCTCATGAAATCACCATTTTTTAACATTTTGTTGTTAAATACATTACGTTGAAGTTCACCTTCTCTGGAGGGATATTGTAAATACAACAATCATGCAACAATCCCCTTTTAATATTGTGGTTTTTCCTCATTAACCTGTGCTGACAGGGATGCTGGTCATCCAGCCTCAGGTTACCTATCATAGGGGTTTAACCCCTTCGCAAGAGTCACCTGTGCACGAAATATTCAATATGCTGCTGGCGGTCTTTGATCGGGCAGCGCTGATGCTGTTCTGTCTGTTTTTCCTGATTCGTATCCGCCTGTTCCGCGAACTGTTGCACAAGTCAGCCCACTCGGTGAAAGAACTGCTCGCCGTTACGGCCATTTTCTCCATGTTTGCCCTGTTCAGCACCTGGTCTGGTGTACCAGTAGAAGGCTCACTGGTGAACGTGCGTATTATTGCCGTGATGTCAGGCGGAATTCTGTTCGGCCCATGGGTCGGTATCATTACCGGACTCATCGCGGGTACACACCGTTATCTGATTGATATTGGAGGTGTTACCGCCCTTCCCTGTTTTATTACCAGCATCCTTGCTGGCTGTATTGCGGGTTGGATCAACCGAAAAATCCCTAAGGCACAACACTGGCGCGCCGGTATTTTAGGCGGGATGCTGTGCGAATCATTGACCATGATTCTGGTGGTCGCCTGGGCTCCCACAACCGAACTGGGGCTGGATATCGTCTCGAAAATCGGTATCCCAATGATCCTTGGCAGCGTCTGTATCGGCTTTATCGTCATGCTGGTACAAAGCGTGGAAGGAGAGAAAGAAGCCAGTGCGGCAAAACAGGCTAAACTGGCGCTGGATATCGCCAACAAAACCCTGCCGCTTTTTCGTCAGGTCAATAGCGAGTCGCTACGCCAGGTGTGCGAAATTATTCGCCATGATATTCATGCAGATGCCGTCGCGATCACCAATACCCAGCACGTTCTGGCCTATGTCGGCGTTGGCGAACTGAACTACCGCGATAACGATGATTTCGTTAGCCCGACCACCCAGCAGGCGATAAATTACGGAAAAATCATCATAAAGAACAATGATGAAGCACATCGCACGCCGGAAATACACTCCATGCTGGTAATACCGTTGTGGGAAAAAGGTGTGGTCACTGGCACGCTGAAAATCTACTACTGCCATGCCCACCAGATCACCTCTTCATTACAAGAAATGGCTATCGGTCTGTCACAAATTATCTCGACTCAGCTTGAGGTTTCCCGCGCCGAGCAGCTACGCGAAATGGCAAATAAGGCAGAGTTGCGGGCACTACAAAGTAAAATAAATCCCCATTTTCTGTTTAACGCGCTAAACGCGATCTCATCGTCAGTGCGACTGAACCCGGACACTGCACGCCAGCTCATTTTTAATTTATCACGCTATCTTCGCTATAATATTGAATTAAAAGATGATGAGCAGATCGACATCAAGAAAGAGCTGTATCAAATTAAGGATTACATTGCTATTGAACAGGCCCGTTTTGGCGATAAGTTGACGGTTATTTATGATATTGATGAAGAGGTCAGCTGTTTTATTCCCAGCCTGCTGATTCAGCCATTGGTTGAGAATGCCATCGTCCATGGGATCCAACCCTGCAAAGGGAAAGGTGTGGTCACGATCAGCGTGGCGGAATGTGGTAATCGGGTACGCATTGCCGTCAGAGATACTGGCCATGGTATCGATCCGAAAGTCATTGAACGCGTTGAGTCCAATGAAATGCCGGGCAATAAAATTGGCCTGTTGAATGTGCATCACCGCGTTAAGCTCCTGTACGGTGAAGGGCTACATATCCGTCGTCTTGAACCTGGCACAGAGATTGCGTTTTACGTGCCAAACCAGCACTCACCTGCAGCAGCCCCGGCCACATTATTGCTTTAACCAGGAGTAAAGTTGTGAAAGTCATCATTGTTGAAGATGAATTCCTGGCCCAACAGGAACTTAGCTGGCTGATAAAAGAGCACAGCCAGATGGAGATTGTCGGTACATTTGACGACGGTCTGGATGTGCTTAAATACCTGCAGCACAACCGCGTTGACGCTATTTTTCTGGATATAAATATTCCGTCACTGGATGGTGTGCTGCTGGCGCAAAACATCAGTCAGTTTGCGCATAAGCCCTTTATTGTGTTTATTACAGCCTGGAAAGAACACGCTGTTGAAGCCTTTGAACTGGAAGCGTTTGACTATATTCTGAAACCGTACCAGGAATCACGAATTGTCGGCATGTTGCAAAAACTGGAGGCAGCCTGGCAGCAGCAGCAAACAGGAGCCCCCCTTAGCAGCCCGGTGACGCGTGAAAACGATACGATCAACCTGATCAAAGACGAGCGGATTATCGTTACGCCAATCAACGATATTTACTACGCTGAAGCCCATGAAAAGATGACCTTCGTCTACACGCGGCGCGAATCGTATGTCATGCCGATGAACATCACCGAATTTTGCAGCAAACTGCCTGCCTCACATTTTTTCCGCTGCCACCGCTCATTCTGCGTAAACCTGAACAAAATCCGCGAGATCGAACCGTGGTTTAACAACACCTATATTTTGCGATTGAAAGATCTGGAATTTGAAATCCCGGTTAGCCGGAGCAAAGTAAAAGAATTCAGGCAATTAATGCATTTATAGTGCGATTAGTCATGACCATGCGGATCGTTGTAAAATGGCGATCTACTGCCGGTGCTATAAAACGTAATAAAGTGAGTTTTCAATGAAATACAGACATGCGCTATCCCAGTTATGTTTTCAGATGCTGGAACTGGGTGCAGATCGCCGTGCGGTGAAAAAAGCCCTCACCTCACGTAGAATGAAGGCTCGTCAGGCTATCGTACTGCTATGTAAGCAAGAGATGGTGCTACTGAGAGCCGGGAAACTGCCGATACAAAACGCAACAAGCACGACATCTCACTGACAATAACAGGTCGCGAGCTAACTAAACCATTAGCTCGCGGCCACTTAGTGTGCAGGACATGCTACAGGCTAAACCGAATTAGCTAAGAGCAACCTTAATACCGAGAGCAATCAGCAGACCGCCCAGCATTTTATCGATGATTTTCTGCGCCTTTGCCAGGCCAGCGCGAACTGGCGCACTTTGGATAAGGATCACGAGTACCGGCCACCAAATCACTGACACCATCAAAATAACGCCGGCATACCAGGCTTTTTCTGGAAAACCAGACTGGACGCTCAGCACCTGAGTGAAGATCGACAGGAAAAACAGCGTCGCTTTTGGATTGAGCAGGTTGCACAAATAACCCTGCAGAAATGCTTTACCTAACGTCACTTCCTGGCGCGCAACCTGGGTCATATCCATACTGTTGTGTCCGCGTGACAGCAGAGCTTGCAGCCCCACCCAAATCAGATACGCAGCCCCCGCATATTTCAGAATATCGAATAGCCAGGGTGTCGTGGTAATAACAACCGCCAGTCCAGCCACACAGTAGGACATATGGGTTGCCACACCACCGACGATGCCAAGAGCCGTCATCATGGCCTGAAGACGCTTGTAGCGCGCCGCATTTTTAATCACCATAAAGAAGTCCGGGCCGGGAGAAAGAATGCCCAATGTGGCAATCGAAGCAACAAAGGCCGTCGCACTAACAGAAGGAATAAACATATTTAAAAATTCGCCAGGCTGAAATGCATTACCAATAAATCAGGACGTTTATTCTAGCTCACCAGCCTCTTTAAGCTCCATCACTTTTACCGCTTACTAAATATACTAAAAAGAATTCCTCACGATAAATCGAGTCTTATTGCAGCAATCTGGCCTGGATAATGCAATACTATCCCGACGTATTACTCTAAATAAGATGTCCGTTCTCATAAAGTGAAAAGCATTAAATTTACGCTAACTTAATGATATTTCGACACGTTATCCACAAGAGTGATATTTATACTTTTTCTTATTATTGCGGCAACCTTTTGCGGTTGTGCCAGGATATTTAATGTCAACATAATGACATTTGTAATAATTGATAATACAAAAAATCGCCCACATCCTCAGGGTGTTTCAGTTTTAACCGTCAACGGAATTATTTTCGTTGTTGGCCGGATAAGCGCAAAGCGCTATCCGGCACGAGTCTTACAGAATATGCCCCAGCGTCTGGCGTAAATGCGCGCCGGAACCAAGCAGACCGGGATTCTCATGCACAATCAGATAGACCGGGATATCCTGCACATAGGCTTTAAAACGCCCTTTATCCTCAAAACCACCGCGAAAACCCGATGCTTTAAAGAATTCCAGGAAGCGCGGCACGATGCCACCGGCAATGTACACCCCGCCAAACGTCCCTAACGTTAATGCCAGATCGCCGCCAAACCGACCCATGATGACGCAAAACAGCGACAGGGCACGACGACAGTCAATACAGGAATCGGCCAGTGCGCGTTCCGTAATATCTTTCGGTTGCAGATTTTCCGGCAGACGTCCGTCGGATTTGACAATCGCGCGATACAGATTTACCAGCCCAGGACCGGACAGCACGCGCTCTGCCGAAACGTGACCAATCTCAGCCCTCAACACCTCCAGGATAATAGCTTCTTCCTCGCTGTTCGGCGCAAAATCTACATGCCCTCCCTCGCCTGGCAGGCTCACCCAGCGTTTATCCACATGTACCAGATGCGCTACGCCGAGACCGGTGCCTGCACCATAGACCGCAATAGGTTTGCCCTCGACAGGCTCAGCGCCGCCAAACTGGATCAAATGCTCTTTTTTCAGCATTGGGATTGCCATTGATACGGCAGTGAAATCATTGATGATTTCCAGATGGCTAAAGCCCAGATTCTTTTTCATCTCAGCAATAGAAAATGCCCAGGTATGGTTGGTCATAGCCACCCAGTCACCGGTTATTGGGCAGGCAATAGCGATACAGCCATCTTTGACGCTAACGCTATGCTCATCCAGGTACACGCGCACAACGGCTTCAAGGCTCGGGTAATCCAGCCCGGAATAGGTTTTCGCTTGCGAAATCTCGCCACTGGCAATATCGCACAGAGCAAGACGCGCGTTGGTGCCGCCAACATCACCCACTAAAGCATATTTTGTCATTCTTCCACGGCTCCGCTAAAGTCAGAATAAATCTTTGTCACACTGTAAATTCATGGGGGCATAACAACAACGCCCTGAAGGCTGATGCCCGTGGAATATCGATCCAGGTCACAGAATTACTTTATCGTTTCAGCACCATTTGCAGCGATGCCGTTGGGCAGGCTGTGCAAACTACGTCTATGACTCTGCATTAAGGAATAGAAAATGCTCCATCCGCGAGCCAGAACGATGCTCTTGCTATCAACGCCTGCGTTACTGATTGGGGTAGCGTCCAGCCTGGTGCTGATTGCTGTGATGAAAGTGGCCTCCGTTTTACAGCAATTTTTGTGGGAACGTCTGCCCATAAGCATCGGTATTGCCCAGGATTCTCCATTCTGGATTATTGCTATGCTCACGCTTACCGGGGTCATGGTCGGGCTCATCATCCGCTACAGTCATGGTCATGCTGGCCCTGACCCAGCCTGCGAACCCTTAATCGGTATGCCCGTCTCGACCTCTGCATTGCCAGGACTGCTGGCCGCTCTGATTATTGGCCTCGCGGGGGGCGTCAGTTTGGGTCCAGAGCACCCCATCATGACCGTTAACATTGCGCTGGCAGTGGCGATGGGTAGCCGCATGTTTCCGCGAATTGCGAAGCTGGACTGGACCATCCTCGCCTCTGCTGGCACCATCGGGGCGCTATTTGGTACCCCGGTTGCCGCTGCGCTGGTCTTTTCACAAACGCTGAACAGCTCCAACGATGTCCCCTTATGGGACCGTCTGTTCGCACCGTTAATGGCCGCCGCGGCAGGATCACTTACCACCAGCCTGTTCTTTCATCCCCACTTTTCGCTGCCTATCGCGCACTATACGCAGATGCATCTGGTCGATATCTTCAGTGGCGCGGTCGTTGCGGCCATTGCTATCGCGGCGGGGATGGTGGCCGTATGGTGTCTGCCTCGTTTGCACCATCTGATACATCGCCTCAAACACCCGGTGCTGATCCTCGGCGCGGGAGGCTTTATCCTCGGTATTTTGGGTGTTATCGGAGGACCACTGACTCTGTTTAAGGGCCTGGATGAGATGCAGCAAATGGCATTTAGCCAGACGCTGGGAGCCTCGGACTATTTCATGCTGGCGGTGATAAAGCTGGCGGCGCTGGTCGTGGCTGCAGCGAGTGGTTTTCGCGGTGGGCGGATTTTCCCCGCGGTATTCGTTGGCGTCGCGCTGGGGCTGATGCTGCACGCCCATGTCGAAGCCGTTCCTGCCGCGATTACGGTCTCCTGCGCCATTCTGGGATTGGTACTGGTCGTCACTCGTGATGCATGGCTGAGCCTGTTTATGGCGGCAGTGGTGGTGCCGGACACCACCCTACTACCGCTGTTGTGCATCGTCATGCTTCCGGCCTGGCTGCTATTAGCCGGAAAACCAATGATGATTGCTGACCGTCCCGATAAATAGCTACCCCCCGTTGCGGGATTCCAGCGCACGGGTCACCGTGCGCAAGAGTTCGGGAAGGTCAGCTTTCGGCAACACCACTTCTATCAACGAGAGGCGTTGCGGTTTTGCCAGACGAGCCAGAACCTCTTCCAGTTGGACAGCCTGCTTCACGCGCCAGCATTCCGCCTGACATTCACGACTTAGCGCCTGCGGCACCAGCGTCCAGCTCCATCCGGCGATATCATTGTATCGTTGGTTCGCACCATGAATGGCTCGTTCCACGGTATAACCGTCATTATTGAGCAGCAAAATAACAGGAGTTTGCCCATCCCTAAGCATGGTTCCCAACTCCTGAATGGTGAGCTGTGCCGCGCCATCGCCAATAATCAGGATCACCCTACGGTGCGGGAAGGCTGTTTGCGCCCCGAATGCAGCAGGCAAAGCGTAACCGATTGACCCCCACAACGGCTGGACCAGTACTTCCACCCCGGCAGGAAGTGACAGCGAAGCTGCGCCAAATGCTGCGGTCCCCTGATCGACAAGGATAATATCGTCGGGGGCCAGATACTGTTGCACCGTATGCCAGAAATTTCCCTGCGTCAGAGGGCCTTTCTCAACCTGCAGACGCCCGGCACAAGGACGTTCAGGCGGAAGCGAAAACGACATTTCCAGGCACAGTTCCCGTAGCGTAGTAACCGCCTGTTCCATCGGGATGTTAAACCAGCTTCCCCCAACCCGCGACGCATGGGGTTGAACCTCAATCGTTCGCTCAAGAGGTAAGTTTTGCGTAAACCCGGCGGTCAGGGTGTCAACAAACCGGGTGCCGACGCAAATAATCGTATCGGCATCTTCTATCGCCTGACGCACATAATCGCTGCTGGCCCCCGCGCTGTAGGTACCCACAAACGCCGGATGTCGCTCGTCAAACAATCCTTTGCCCATCAACAGCGTGGCATGAGCCATCGGCGTTTCCGTCATCCAGCGTTGTAAAACGGGCTGCAAGCCAAAGCGTAGCGCGAGAAAATCGGCTAATAGCGACACGCGCGAACTGTCCAGTAACTGCTCACGCGCATGATAGCGAAACGCAGCAGCTACACTACTTTCCGGCTCGCTCAAGGGAACAATAAGTATGTCACTCGGTGGTGTGGCGGGTTGTTTCGCAACATCAGCAGGTAGCATCAGGTAACCCGGTCGTCTTTCGGTTAACATCGCCTGCAACACGCGGTCAATTTCATAGCAGGCATTTTGTTCATCCAGCACTGCACTGGCTATCGTCACTGACTGTTGCATACGGTAGAAATGCTGAAAGTCACCGTCGCCGAGGGTGTGATGCATTAACTCGCCACGACGCTGAGCGCTGCGACATGGTGCCCCGACAATATGCAGGACAGGAACGTATTCCGCGTAACTTCCTGCAATGCCATTAATTGCGCTTAACTCGCCCACACCAAAAGTGGTAAGCAGCGCTCCCGCTCCGACTACCCTGGCATAGCCATCCGCGGCATACGCCGCATTCAATTCATTTGCACACCCGACCCAACGCACGCTTGAGTGGTCAATAACGTGGTCAAGAAACTGCAAATTGTAATCGCCCGGCACACCAAACAGATGGTCAATGCCACAGCCTGCCAGCCTGTCCAGCAGATAATCAGCAACGGAATACGGGGTTTGCATGACAGCTATCCTTCTGACGGTAACCTCATGTTGAGTATCGAAGAACTGTGATGACTGTCCAGGAATGTCGCTGCGAAGGAGGTGGAAAGCAGGGTGTACAGTTTTGACGATCAAAATGTCCTTGAAGAATCGATTGTGTAACCGTATACACTGAAAGGCACATATATTCTGGAAGGAGGCGACATGGCTTATCAGGCTAACGAAAATCGCTATCACACAATGGAATACCGCCGCTGCGGTCAGAGCGGCCTTAAACTGCCGATTATTTCCCTGGGTCTGTGGCACAATTTTGGTGACACCACTCAGGTCGAAAACAGCCGGGCCTTATTACAGCACGCCTTCGATCTGGGGATCAGCCATTTTGATCTGGCGAATAACTACGGCCCACCGCCGGGTTCGGCTGAACGAAACTTCGGTCGCATCCTGCAGGAAGATTTTTTATCGTACCGGGATGAACTGATAATCTCGACCAAAGCGGGCTATACCATGTGGGAAGGTCCCTACGGTGACTGGGGATCGCGCAAGTACCTGATTGCCAGCCTCGATCAAAGCCTGAAACGTATGGGGCTGGAGTATGTTGATATCTTCTATCATCACCGCCCCGATCCCCAAACACCGCTCAGAGAAACCATGAACGCGCTGCATCATATTGTGCGTCAGGGGAAAGCGTTGTACGTAGGACTCTCTAACTATCCGACGGATCTCGCCAGGCAGGCGATCGAAATACTCGATGATTTAGGGACACCGTGTCTCATCCACCAGCCGAAATATTCCATGTTTGAGCGCGGGGTTGAGGGGGGACTGCTGTCACTCTTGCAGGAAAAAGGCGTTGGCAGCATCGCCTTTTCCCCGCTGGCTGGCGGGCAATTAACTGACCGCTATCTGAACGGTATTCCGGCGGATTCCCGGGCAGCGAGCGCCAGTCGTTTTCTCAACCCAGACCAGATCACCCCACAAAAACTGGAAAAAGTCCGTGCCCTTAATGCGCTGGCCGGGCGCCGGGGACAAAAACTGTCCCAGATGGCGTTAGCCTGGGTTCTTCGCGATGATAAAGTGACGTCAGTACTGATTGGCGCCAGCAAACCTGCGCAAATTGAAGATGCCGTTGGCATGCTGGCAAACCGTCATTTCTCTGCCGAAGAGTGTGCGGAGATCGACGCCATCCTGGGTTGATGGAAATAAAGACACATTTATTAACAAAAAGTGCGCTCTCTGACGATTTAAGAGTTAAGGCGATGAAACGGGGCTTTACTGCCCCGTAATATTGCGTTAACAGGCCGGCTACGGCTCGATCGTGAAGGAGAGAAAGAATGTTCAGGTCACTGATTCTGGCGGCAGTCTTATTGGCTTTTGCACCGCTGGCCGCAAACGCTGGCGAAATTACCCTGCTGCCGTCGATTAAATTACAAATTGGCGATCGCGATAACTACGGCAACTACTGGGACGGTGGGCGCTGGCGTGACCGGGATTACTGGCACCATAATTATGAATGGCGCAAAAATCGTTGGTGGCGTCATGACAACGGCTATCATCGCGGCTGGGATAAGCGCAAAGCTTATGAGCGCGGCTATCGTGAAGGCTGGAACGATCGCGATGACCATCGCGGGCGTGGACGTGGCCACGGGCACCGCCATTAATGTAACAAATCCCCATCATGCGGGGAGTACTGTTCACACAAATCATCGAGTTAGCCAGGGCCTGTGTCTATACCCAGGCCCTTTTTGCATCACGCTTTGCCAATCGCCAGATGACGAGCAGTCACATCCGCTCTCCCCTGTTTTCCCGTAAATTTCCTGTTCATTTCACAAATTCGCAAAATCGGAAAAAAAAATTCCGATTTATCGTGTTTTTTTTGAACTTTGCGCGATAAATATTAACATTAATTTAATATTATAAAACCTGGGGTGAGCGCTAATGAAAAAACAAGAAAGACAAAAGGCCATTCGGGTTAAGTTAGTAACCGATAAAAAGGTTTATGTTAGCGAATTAGCAAAGGAATTATCTGTCACAACTCGCACGATCCGTAATGACTTAAATGAATTAAGTCAGAATAGTCTTTTCTCGTTATTTCATGGTGGTGCACAATTAAAAAGCGCATCTGATGAATCATTATTTGAACAGTCTTTCACCAACACCATATTGAATGGGTTCAAAAGCCACAAAGAAATTGTATCGGTTTCTACTCATGCCAAACAAAATAGCTATATAGATGATAGCATTTACATACTTGGTTCATTTAACATAGATATTGTTTCTGAAACGACGACATTTCCTCAGATTGGCCAGACCATCCGAGCCTCTGCAACCCGTTTTTATGCCGGAGGAAAAGGCACAAACCAGGCGGTTGCCGCGGCTAAAATCAATAACAATGTTCATCTTACCGTTAAGTTAGGAGCTGATGAGTTTTCCAAAAAAGCCAAAAGATATTTAACCAATACTGAAATTTCTTCTTTTTCTTTTTTTGAAAATGAAATGTCATCCACGGGCATTGCAATGGTATGGGTTTCAGGTGCCACGGGTGACAATATGATCAGTATCGATCTTGGGGCCAATGAAACATTTACCCAGGAAGATATTCTATTGGATATTGATACCATCCGTAATTGCAAAGTTTTTTTAACTCAGTTGGAGAATAATTTTCCAATCACGCGTTTCGCTATCATGCAGGCAAAACTCGGAAAATCGCTGGTTGTCCTGAACCCGGCGCCTTATGTTTCAGAGATCAAAGAAATATTGCATTTAATTGACATTATTACACCGAACAAAATTGAAGCTGAAGCGTTATCTGGTATCAACATTGTTGATATCTATTCGGCCAAAAATGCCGCCAGGAGCATTTATGTGCAAGGCGCAAAATGCGTCATTATCACGTTAGGTAGCGACGGTTGTCTGATCTTTGATGGCACAGTTTTCACGCATATTCCTGCCTATAAATCAGCCGTGGTCGATACCAGTGGAGCAGGCGATGCCTTTACCGGGGCACTGGCTGCATGCATTGCAAACGGTAAAGGACTCATCAATGCAGCGCAGTATGCTTCTGCGTTTGCCTCGTTGAAAGTTGAACGTAAAGGTGCATCAAATATGCCCAACAATTCACTCGTTTATCATCGTATGCAGTAGCTGTTTAGAGCATCATTCAGCCCCCTACACCTATAGGATAATTTCATGAAAAATAAAATGTTTTATCGTGTTATCGGTGCCACAGTCGGTTTAGCGCTTTCCGCCACTTTCACCGCCCCTGCTTTTGCCGCCGATACTCAGACGCATAAACCTAAAGTCGCGCTGGTGATGAAATCACTGGCAAATGAGTTTTTCCTGACCATGGAAACCGGAGCAAAAGAGTATCAGAAAAAAAATGCCGACAAGTTTGATTTGATTTCTAACGGCATCAAAAACGAAACAGATACGGCAAATCAAATCCAGATCGTTGAACAAATGATTGTCTCAAAAGCCGATGCGATTATCATTGCACCATCAGATTCGAAAGCCCTTGTACCAGTCATTAAGAAGGCAATTGATGCCGGTATTATTGTCATCAACATTGATAACAAATTTGATGACGGTGTACTTAAAGATAAAAACCTGAATATTCCTTTTGTTGGCCCGGATAACCAAAAAGGTGCAAAAGAAATTGGCGATTATTTAGCGAAGCATCTTAAGGCCGGCGATCAGGTTGGTATTATTGAGGGCATCCCTACCTCCAGCAACTCTCAGCAACGTACTCTGGGCTTCCAAAATGCAATGGCGCAGGGCGGTATGAAAGTCGTCTCTGTTCAATCTGGCCAGTGGGAAATTAACAACGCCAATGCGGTCGCTGCGGCAATGTTAAGTGAGTATCCTGATATCAAAGCACTGTTAGCCGATAACGATAATATGGCATTAGGTGCCGTTTCCGCCATCCGTTCTGCCGGGAAAAAAGGACAGGTTCTGGTTGTCGGCTATGACAATATCGAAGCGATTAAGCCTATGTTAAATGACGGTCGTGTTTTAGCAACCGCGGACCAATTTGCCTCTCAACAAGCTGTATTTGGTATTGATGCCGCCCTTGATGCCTTAAAAAATGGCAAAAAACAGAGTGAGCTCTCCAGCAACGTAGAAACACCAATAAAACTGATCGTCAAACAATAAGCGGATTACAGTGCGCCGCTGTGGTACTGCCATCAATTGAGTATCAGAGCGGCTTACCGGATAAGGCCAGAATATGAAAAGTGGGCAAGAAATCCTCACAATACAGGGGGTAGGTAAAACCTACAGTGAACCTGTTCTGGTGGATGTGACGCTAGCATTATATCCAGGAAAAGTACTGGCCCTGACGGGAGAAAACGGTGCCGGGAAAAGTACGTTATCAAAAATTATTGGCGGGTTAACCAACGCAACGACCGGGAAAATGGTTTATCAGGGGCAGCCTTACGCACCTGCGAGCCGAAAAGATGCAGAAAAGCTGGGTGTTCGCATGGTTATGCAAGAACTCAATTTACTGCCTACGTTGTCGGTTGCAGAAAATTTATTTCTCGAAAAACTTCCGCATCGATTCGGCTGGATCGATCGAAAAAAGCTAGCAGAAATGGCCCGTCCGGTAATGGCAATGGTTGGGCTGCAATCAGTCGATCCAAATACGCTGGTGGGCGAATTGGGTATTGGTCACCAACAGATGATCGAAATCGCCAGAAACCTGATTGGTGAAAGCCGGATACTTATTCTGGATGAACCGACGGCCATGCTTAGTAGTCGTGAGGTCGAACTGCTGTTTAAACAAATAGCGCTCTTCAAAGCCCGAGGCGTTTCAATAATTTATATTTCTCACCGACTGGATGAGCTTGCGATGATAGCCGATGACATCGCGGTGCTACGTGATGGCCATTTGGTTTGCGTGGACGATATTAAACGTTATACCCGCGATCAACTTGTTTCGTTGATGGTCGGCCGCGATTTAGAAAGTTCATTTGATTTAAGTGGACGCCAGGCAGGTCAGCCCATCCTGAAAGTGGAAAATTTTAAGCGTGGGAAAATCATTCGCGACACGTCGTTTACCTTGCACAGTGGCGAAGTGCTCGGCATTAGTGGCCTGGTCGGCTCTGGCAGGACAGAGCTGCTACGCGCTATTTTTGGCGCGGACAAAATAGACAGTGGCACATTACTGATTGGCACTCCACTAAAACCGGTGGTGATCCGTTCGCCTGCACAAGCTATCCGACACGGTATCGCCTTAGTCACTGAGGATCGTAAAGGTGAAGGGCTTCTGCTACCACAGTCGGTTGCCGCAAATATCTCGTTGGGTAACAGCGGCAAAATTAGCCATCTGTCGGTCGTCAACACATTGAGTGAAACCACATTAGCGAATAAGCACATCAAAAGTTTAGGCGTTCGTACAACGAACACCTCACAGGCTGTGGAAAGCCTGTCAGGTGGTAACCAGCAGAAAGTTCTCATTAGCCGCTGGCTGGAGCGAGACTGTGAAGTCGTCTTATTTGATGAGCCGACTCGCGGTATTGATGTAGGTGCCAAGCAAGATATTTATCAATTACTGAATACGTTAACGGCGAAGGGAAAAGGCGTTGTTGTCGTTTCCAGCGACCTGCGCGAACTGATGCTGGTTTGCGATCGTATTGCGGTCATTTCCGATGGCAAGTTAGTGAACACATTTACACGTGATAACTGGAGCCAGGATCGCATTTTAGCGGCTGCATTTTCGGCCTATCAGCATTCAGAAGAGACTGTCAGCGAGTAGCCGGGGATAAAAAATGAAAAACAATTTTGCGACAAAACAAGCGGCAGCAGAGAAACGAAATACACCGACGTCATGGAAAGGTCTAAGTAGCTATATCGGGTTGCTCGGAGCGTTAGCCGCAATGATCGTCCTATTTTCATGCCTCAGTTCTCATTTCTGGAGCATGAACACTTTCAGCACTATTGCGAATCAGATCCCCGATTTAATCGTCATGTCGGTGGGGATGACATTTATCTTAATCATTGCCGGCATCGACCTTTCCGTTGGATCGTTGCTGGCGCTTGCTGCTGCAGTCGTCAGCGTCACCTATTTAAATTTTCATTGGACGCCCTGGCTGGCCGCGCTTTCCGGCGTAGCACTCGCCACATTCGTTGGGGCGCTAACAGGCCTGATTACCGTTGCCTGGCGTATTCCGGCGTTTATCGTCTCACTGGGCGTTCTGGAAATGGCCCGCGGAGCAGCGTATCAGTTAACTGACTCGCGGACCGCGTATATCGGTTCTATTTATGATTATTTAGCCGACCCCATTCTCTTTGGCGTCTCCCCTTCTTTTATTATCGCGATCGTTGTCATTGTCGCTGGGCATCTGGTGCTGACGCGAACCGTATTTGGTCGCCATTTGATCGGTATTGGCACCAATGAAGAAGCCGTTCGATTGTCAGGTATAAATCCTGGTCCTTATAAGATCGCAGTCTTTGCTTTGATGGGGGGATTATCCGGCCTGGCGTCGCTGTTTCAGGTTGCCCGTCTTGAAGCCGCCGACCCCAATAGCGGCGTTGGCATGGAACTACAGGTGATTGCCGCCGTTGTGATTGGTGGCACGAGCCTGATGGGAGGACGTGGCTCTATTATTTGTACGTTTCTTGGCGCGCTGATTATTTCCGTTCTGGCAGCGGGACTGGCGCAAATTGGCGCAAGCGAGCCGACAAAACGTTTTATAACAGGAGCCGTGATAATCGTTGCAGTGGTACTTGATACATACCGTAGCCACTTAAATAAAAAATAATCATGAGGGTTACCCGGCTTGACCGGGTAACCACAGCAGATGAAAGCCCTGTTACAATCCGAGCACGGTTCCGACGAGCAGCCAAATATTCAGTGCCACGACCAGCACCACAATCACCCAGCCTACCTGTTTCACCCAACGACGATTAACTAAATCCCCCATCAGTTGGCTGTTGCTGGTAAAAATCAGTAGCGGTACCAGCGCCAGGGCGATACCAAAGCTGAGTAATACCTGACTCATCACCAGAATCCGGGTGGGATCAAGCCCCATTAGAATCACAATAAATGACGGCATCATGGTGACGCTACGACGCACCCAGAGCGGGATATGAAAGCGGATAAAACCTTGCATAACCACCTGCCCCGCCAGCGTGCCAACCACGGTAGAGGAAAGCCCTGCTGCCACCAGGCTTAAACCAAATACGGTAGCAGCAGCATGGCTCAGCAGCGGTTCAAGCGTCAGATAGGCCTGGTCCAGGTCTGCGATACCGGTATGCCCGCTAAAGTGAAACGCGGCTGCTGCGGTCGCCATCATCGCCAGATTCACAAATCCGGCAATCGTCATGGCGATAGCCACATCCCATTTCGTCGCTGCGTAACGCTGTTGGCGCGTACCACCGTGCAAATGCTGGGTTAAGGAGGAGTGCAGATAAATGACGTGCGGCATGATGGTAGCGCCAAGCACACCGGCCGCCAGGAACACCGCTTCAGAATTGGGCAGGCTTGGTATAACCATTCCTTTGCTAAGCTGCGCAAGGTTCGGTTGGGAAAAGATCAGCTCGACAATGTATGCCGCGGCCACGAATAGCAACAAACCGCCGATCACTTTTTCCAGGGGTTTCTGCCCGCGACGCTGCAGCATCAGAATTAAAAATGTCGCAATACCCGTGAGCACAGCCCCCTGCAGCAGCGAAACGCCAAGGATGAGTTTAAAGCCAATCGCAGCGCCAATAAATTCTGCAAGATCGGTCGCCATCGCAATAATTTCGGCCTGTACCCAGTAAAACCAAACCACAGGACGAGGATAGTGATCACGGATCTGTTCCGCCAGGTTTTTGCCGGTGGCAATGCCAAGCTTGGCCGACAACACTTGAATCAGCATTGCCATCAGGTTTGCCCAGACCACAACCCACAGCAGTTTGTAGCCAAAGCTAGCCCCTGCCTGGATATTCGTAGCAAAGTTACCGGGATCGATATATCCGATAGCCGCGATGAACGCAGGTCCCATTAATGCGAGCTTCAACTTGCGCGCTGCCCGTCCACTGCTACTCTCAACGCGATCGTTAGTCATTTTAGTGCCTCAGAAACATAGCCTTTGCTATGTTTTAAGCTACGCTTGTTGAGAATGATTATCAAATTCATTTTGATGGGTGAAGTTGATTTCTCTGATAGCGTTTGTCTATGGAATGGTAAGAAATTTGGAAATGCCGGTAAGATGTTTGATTATTGTTATGAGATTAGCACAGTGACATAACTTTTCACTTCCATACTAAACATAACGGAAGTGTATCACCGATCACTAATTTTGAATCTCGTCACAGGTCCTTATTATAGTGTGTGTTTGATCTCGTTTTCTTTACTGTTGTTACATAGAATGTGCACGAAAACTAAATCTGCCTCAAATTTGGAGCAAATATGGACCGCGTTCTTCACTTTGTCCTGGCCCTTGCCGTGGTTGCGGTACTCGCACTGCTGGTAAGCAGTGACCGTAAAAAAATCCGCATTCGTTATGTTATTCAATTGCTTGTTATCGAAGTGTTACTGGCATGGTTCTTCCTGAACTCTGATGTCGGCCTGGGCTTTGTAAGAGGCTTCTCCGAAATGTTTGAAAAACTGCTCGGATTCGCTAATGAAGGGACTAACTTTGTCTTCGGCAGCATGAACGATAAAGGCCTGGCATTCTTCTTCCTGAAAGTGCTTTGCCCAATCGTCTTCATTTCCGCCCTGATCGGTATTTTGCAGCATATCCGTGTTCTGCCGGTTATCATCCGCGCGATTGGTTTCCTGTTATCCAAAGTGAACGGTATGGGCAAACTGGAATCTTTCAACGCCGTTAGCTCCCTGATCCTGGGTCAGTCCGAGAACTTTATCGCCTATAAAGATATCCTCGGTAAAATGTCTCGCAACCGCATGTACACCATGGCAGCAACGGCGATGTCTACCGTTTCCATGTCTATCGTCGGCGCGTACATGACGATGCTGGAACCAAAATACGTTGTTGCTGCGCTGGTTCTGAACATGTTCAGCACCTTTATCGTTCTGTCACTGATCAACCCTTATACCGTTGATGCCAGCGAAGAAAATATTCAGATGTCCAATCTGCACGAAGGTCAGAGCTTCTTCGAAATGTTGGGTGAATACATTCTGGCAGGCTTCAAAGTTGCGATTATCGTTGCGGCAATGCTGATTGGTTTCATCGCGCTGATCGCTGCCCTGAACGCCCTGTTCGCTACCGTTACCGGTTGGTTTGGCTACAGCATCTCCTTCCAGGGCATCCTGGGTTACATCTTCTACCCGATTGCATGGGTGATGGGTGTGCCGTCCAGCGAAGCGCTGCAGGTAGGCAGTATCATGGCAACCAAACTGGTTTCCAACGAATTCGTCGCAATGATGGACCTGCAGAAAATCGCCTCTACGCTCTCTCCGCGCGCTGAAGGCATTATCTCTGTGTTCCTGGTTTCCTTCGCGAACTTCTCTTCTATCGGTATCATTGCTGGCGCAATTAAAGGCCTGAACGAAGAGCAAGGTAACGTGGTTTCCCGCTTTGGTCTGAAACTGGTATACGGTTCTACGCTGGTGAGCGTACTGTCTGCTTCCATTGCAGCACTGGTACTGTAAGCGTAAGACAATATCGTTGTAAAAATGCCGGGGATTTTCCTCGGCTTTTTTATGCCTGCTATTCAGCAAACCGAAGGGATATAGGGTAAGAACGGACAGGATACAGAAACGAAAAACCCCCGCTTTTCAGCGAGGGTTTCAATTTTGGTGGAGCTAAGCGGGATCGAACCGCTGACCTCTTGCATGCCATGCAAGCGCTCTCCCAGCTGAGCTATAGCCCCACGATGCCTTTACGTACCAAATTCATTGGGATTAAATTTGGTGGAGCTAAGCGGGATCGAACCGCTGACCTCTTGCATGCCATGCAAGCGCTCTCCCAGCTGAGCTATAGCCCCGTCACGTAAAGCTTGTCGAGTTGACGGGCGGCATCATATGAATTCCCTTCGCGTGTGTCAACGGCAAAATTAACTCATAGAATTCAATCGCTGAAAAAGCAGGCAAATGAAGAACATTGCGCAACAACTCGCATTCAGTAGTTAAACGCGTCACGGTTTCTACTAAAATGGTGCTATAAAATGAGCCACTAATTAACCCCACGACTATTCAGGGAATCGTTATGTTCAAGGAACGGATGACGCCAGAAGAACTTGCTAATCTGACCGGATACAGCCGACAGACCATCAATAAATGGGTGCGCAAGGAAGGTTGGGCTACCTCGCCCAAACCCGGCGTTCAGGGCGGTAAAGCCCGTCTGGTTCACGTTACCGAACAAGTTCGTGAATACATTCGCAGCGCTGAGCGTTCAGCGGAAGGCTTATCAGATAATTTATCTTTATCAGGTGACACCTCCATCGAAGCTCTACTGATAAGACTCGCCAAAGAAATGACGCCATCAGAACAGAAAATGTTTACGTCGCTGATCCTGCGTGAAGGCATTACGGGTTTGTTACAACGCTTAGGGATTCGCGACAACAAATAATATGAAAAAATTACGCAGTAAAATGACCACCGAAGAGCTGGCTGAATGTCTCGGTGTCGCCAAACAAACCGTCAATCGTTGGATCAGAGAGCAAAACTGGACAACCGAAAAATTTCCCGGTGTTAAAGGTGGTCGCGCAAGGCTTATTCATATTGATGCCGGCGTCCGAGAGTTTCTTCTCAACATTCCAGCTTTTCGCAAGGTACCGGAATTTTATCAGGCAGAAGAACCTATTGCCGAGTATACACACGTGGTTCGCAGTCACGCCTGCCGTCAGATAATCAGCGCACTGGATAACATGTCGCCAACGGAACAGGAAAAGCTGGCGATGTATATTTCGCGCGAAGGTATTCGCACTTTCCTGACCCGTCTGGGCATTGATGAGTCTGAATAAATACCAAAAAAAACGGCAGGCTATGCGCCTGCCGTTTTTTTATCTCTTAACCTGTCTTACTGCTGACTTTCACGCTCAGCAATAAACGCGAGCGCTTTGTTAATACGTTCAATGCTGCGAGATTTACCAATCGCATGCACCGTAACGTCTAACGCAGGAGACTGACCCGCACCGGTTACGGCTACGCGCAGCGGCATCCCGACTTTACCCATACCCACTTCCAGCTCGTCAGCGGTTGCCTGAATCGCGTGGTGCACGTTTTCCGCGGTCCATTCGCTGATAGCAGCCAGTTTATCGCGAACCACTTCCAGCGGCTGACGGGCAACCGGACGCAGGTGTTTCTTCGCTGCATCGGCATCGAACTCAGCAAAGTCTTCGTAGAAGTAGCGGCAGCTCTGCGCCATCTCTTTCAGCGTCTTACAGCGTTCACCCAGCAGTTTTACCAGCTCAGACAACTGCGGGCCAACGCGCGTATCGATATTTTCCTGCTCGATGTGCCACTGCAGATGTGTCGCCACATATTCTGGCGCCAGTGCATTGATGTAGTGGTGGTTCAGCCACTGCAGTTTTTCGGTGTTGAACGCGCTTGCAGACTTGCTCACCGCACCGAGAGAGAACAGTTTGATCATTTCTTCACGGGTGAAGATCTCCTGATCGCCGCTGGACCACCCCAGACGTACCAGATAGTTCAGCAACGCTTCTGGCAGGTAGCCGTCGTCGCGATACTGCATAACGCTGACCGCACCGTGACGTTTAGAGAGTTTTTTGCCGTCGTCGCCGTTGATCATCGATACGTGAGCATAAACCGGAACCGGTGCGTTCAACGCTTTGAGGATGTTGATCTGACGCGGGGTGTTGTTGATATGGTCTTCACCACGAATGACGTGGGTGATTTCCATATCCCAGTCATCAACTACAACGCAAAAGTTATAGGTCGGGGAACCATCAGTACGGCGGATGATCAGGTCGTCCAGCTCCTGGTTGCTGAATTCGATCGGCCCACGGATCTGGTCATCAAAAATAACGGACCCGTCCTGCGGGTTCGCAAAGCGTACGACGCAAGGTTCGTCATCCGCGTGGTGTTCATGGCTATGACGGCAGCGACCGTCGTAACGTGGTTTTTCACCTTTTGCCATCTGATCTTCACGCAGCTGTTCCAGACGTTCTTTGGAGCAATAGCATTTATATGCCGTACCTGCTTCCAGCATCTCATCAATGACAGCATTGTAACGATCAAAACGTTTAGTCTGGAAATACGGGCCTTCATCCCACTCCAGATTCAGCCAGTTCATGCCATCCATAATGGCTTCAATAGCTTCCGGAGTGGAGCGTTCGAGATCGGTGTCTTCAATACGCAGCACAAACTCACCGCCATGGTTACGTGCAAAAAGCCAGGAATAAAGAGCAGTACGCGCACCGCCGACGTGCAGGTAACCTGTCGGGCTTGGCGCGAAGCGAGTTTTGATTTTCATGAAATGGCCTTACGTTTATAAAGATGCCGACAACCGGCAAATCCTGGAAAGATTATCAGGCTGGTATTCTATCACTGTGGTCTGATTCCTCAATGTTGTTCAGGTTGGAACATCACGCTTTGCCATTTTCGTATACAAATCATGCGGCATGGATTGTTTTGCGATCGTTTTGCTTAAATTTACGACGAACGAACAATTTCTTTAGAAAATGCGTTGACTCATTTTCAACTCTCCCTATAATGCGACTCCACACAGCGGGGGTGATTAGCTCAGCTGGGAGAGCACCTCCCTTACAAGGAGGGGGTCGGCGGTTCGAACCCGTCATCACCCACCAACTACTTTAAGTAGTCTCCGCCGTGTAAAGTAAGAAATTGAGAAGTGGGTGATTAGCTCAGCTGGGAGAGCACCTCCCTTACAAGGAGGGGGTCGGCGGTTCGATCCCGTCATCACCCACCACTTTCTCGCCAGCTGGATTTCTTACAATAAAATGAAGTACCGAAGTGGGTGATTAGCTCAGCTGGGAGAGCACCTCCCTTACAAGGAGGGGGTCGGCGGTTCGATCCCGTCATCACCCACCACTTCGGGTCGTTAGCTCAGTTGGTAGAGCAGTTGACTTTTAATCAATTGGTCGCAGGTTCGAATCCTGCACGACCCACCAATGTAAAAAGGCGCCCTAAAGGCGCCTTTTTGCTATGCGCAAAATTTAACGATTCGAACCTGCAGCAGGTTCGGGTCTTGCCTGATGCGCTGCGCTTATCAGGCCTACAGACAATACCGCACACGCGTAGGCCGGATAAGACGTTAGTCGCCATCCGGCACAGACATCACATCGTCAATGCCGCTACCAGTTTCTCCAGCGCGGGCGTTGCCTGTTGTTGGTCGTACACAATGTACAAATCCGCCGGAATACGTTCCTCTAACGGGCGGAACACCACTCCCGGCCAATTCATCTGCGCATAACTGTCTGCGATTAAGGTAATCCCAATCCCCATACTGATCATCGCCAGTACCGTTTGCGGCTCCCTCACCTCGCGAATAATCATTGGCGTAAAGCCGACGCTCAGGCAAACACGCTGCAAAAATGTCCAGTCAGTATGAACGGAAGGCATCGTGACAAAATATTCGTTCCGTAACGCTTCCAATGGTATCGCTGCAAGCGCGGCCAGTGGGTGCTCTTCTGGCATCGCTACCAGAAAAGAGGACTCATGCAAACGCAAGCTGGTGAATCCAGGCGAAGGTTCAGTCGCCATCCGCCATACTCCTGCATCCAACTCACGGCGCTCCAGCATCGTCATCTGCATTGCCGGCATATGCTCGCGAAATAGCACTTCAACGTTGGGATTTTCCTTCAAAAAACGCCGCATGACCGGGCGCATTTTTCCCCACATTGCCGTACCGATAACACCAAGTTCAATTCGCCCTGTTTCACCACGACCAATCTGCTCTACGCGTGCCAATGCCTGATTGGCGCTGGCTAACAAACGACGGGACTCCTCCATCAAAATAGTCCCTGCATGGGTTAACGCAACACTACGGGAGTGACGGATGAACAGCAAAGTGCCAAGTTGATGTTCAAGTTCTTTGATATGAATACTCAAAGGGGGTTGCGACATATTTAACCGGGCAGCAGCCCGACCAAAATGCAGTTCTTCTGCAACAGCAAGGAAATAACGCAATAACTTCAGATCAATACGATGGGCACGTTCCATAACTGTTGCACTCCATGAATGAGGGATAAGGTCTGGAATTTACCACATTACCTGATAAAAAAGAGTTTTAACGACCAGATATCCGATATGCATACAGATAATAGAGCGTACGTTGGGAACAGACAGGCATGAAAATAGATATATAGCGTAAAATTAATAATGTGCCATTGTCAGCCTCAATACCCTGAAAGGGAATTATTTCTTTACGTATTACTGTCGCTTATAAAGCAAACTGGCGAGTATTTACTCGCCAGTGATATATAAATTAATGTGCCAATGATTTAGTCGCCAACTTTTCTGGATGATGCTGGTACTTAAAGAACAATGCGAATACAACCGCCAGCGCCAGTGCATAAGCAGCAAATACCAGCCAGATGGTTTGCCAGTCTTTTACTCCATCAATAGAGAAATAATCGACGGCCATACCGCTTAAAATCGAACCTACCCATGCACCAACACCATTCACCATCGTCATAAACAGCCCTTGTGCACTGGCACGTATATTGGAACTGACCTCCTGCTCCACAAACACCGAACCTGAGATGTTGAAGAAATCAAACGCACAGCCGTAGACAATCATCGACATAAGAAGCAGCACAAAACCAAACGGAGAAGGATCGCCGAACGCAAAGAACCCAAAGCGCAACGTCCACGCCAGCATGCTCATCAGCATCACCGTTTTGATGCCAAAGCGTTTGAGAAAGAACGGGATAGTGAGGATAAAGCCGACTTCTGCCATCTGAGAAACCGACAATAGAATTGAAGGATATTGCACCACAAAGCTATTGGCAAACTCAGGGTTACGGGCGAAATCATGCAGGAACGGATTACCAAAGACGTTGGTAATTTGCAGTACCGCCCCCAGCATCATTGCAAACAAAAAGAAGATTGCCATACGCGGGTTTTTAAACAGAACAAACGCATCCAGTCCCAACTTACTGGCAAGTGTTGCTGATTCTTTTTTCTCTGCAACCGGAATTTTCGGCAACGTGAGAGCATAAAGCGCAAGCAGCAACGATGCACCGGAGGCGATATACAACTGTGCGCTGCTCAATTCCAGCCCCATCAGACTGACTGTCCACATAGCCACGATAAACCCAATGGTGCCAAAAACGCGTACGGGTGGAAATGATGTGACAGGGTCCAGACCCGCTTTTGCCAGGCAAGAGTAGGAAACACTATTCGATAATGCGATCGTCGGCATGTAGGCCATGGCATTGACTAACATGACCCAAAACATCGTGTCCGAATCCGTGACGGTTGTGGCATACAGCAACACACCGGCGCAGACCAGATGGCACAGCATATACGCACGTTCCGCGCGTAACCATTTGTCGGCAATGATCCCCATAATGCCAGGCATGATAATCGCCGCCAGGCCTTTGGAGCTGTATACCATGCCAACATTGGCCCCCGTAAAATGTAAGGTGTTTATCATGTATGAACCCAGGGTTACCAACCAACTACCCCAGATAAAATATTGCAAAAACGACATAATTTTTAATCGGGAAATAATACCCATTTTTTATTCCTTGCCGTAGGGTAAAGCCCCTGATGCGGGGCTATTGTTATTGTGTATTTAGGCCAGCTTGCGTAAGAAACCACAAATCAGATTGATAAAGTTCTGACGAGAAAGTTCGGCTGCTGCCAGTGTTTGCTCATGGGACAGTTTTACATCACCCAATCCTTCCGCCAGATTGGTAATCGCTGATACTGCCACAACTTTCAGGTCGCAATGGCGAGCAGCAATAACTTCAGGTACAACAGACATGCCCACCACATCGCCGCCAATAATTTGCATCATGCGAATCTCAGCTGCTGTTTCGAAGTTCGGTCCAGGATAAGAAACAAATACGCCTTCAGTGAGAGGGAATCCTTCATCTGCCGCAACGGTCTGGAGAATGGCGCGGTAATCTGCATCATAAGCATTCGCCAATGAGAAGAAGCGATCGCCAAAACGCTCATCATTTAGCCCGACCATCGGGGTACCCGGCATCGTATTGATATGGTCGCGTAGTGCAACCAGACTCCCCGGCCCCACTTCAGGACGTAAAGATCCCGCGGCATTAGTGCTGAACAACAATTCACAACCCAGTAATTTCAGCGTGCGAACGGCGTCAGTCATTACCGCCATACCACGGCCTTCATAAAAATGGCCGCGCCCTTTCATGCAAGCTACCGGGACACCTGCCAGATGACCAAGCACCAGTTCTCCGGCATGCCCATGGACGGTACTCACCGGGAAACCCGGCAGCTTTTCGTACGAGATAGCCACAGCACCTTCAATTTGTTCAGCCAGCGCGCCCAGACCGGACCCCAGAATAAAGGCGACACGTGGGGTAAAGTCGGGTTTATAGCGACGAATAATATCAGCACTGTACCAGGGATTTTGCGAGAAAGAGTGGCTCATGATATGTCCTTCTAAGGGCTTATTAATTGAATGAAATCTGACACCCTTCGTTTATAGCGGGAATCACATGAACCTTACCAATACCGTTTCCTGCATAATTCAATATCGATTTTATATAGATTGACCTTTATTAATTCAGATCCAATGCCTATCAATTATCAACATTTAAATATTGGACGAGCCATCTTTTACACAAATAACATAAGAACAGCTGCATCCTGGCAGCAATTATAAATTACGCACAAATATTCAGTGCATTTATTATTTGGCAGATGGAACACTCAATGAATAAAAAACTTATCGCAATAAGTTTAGCAACCTCATTAACCTTACCTCAACTGGCACAGGCTGAATTTAAAGGCGGCTTCGCCGATATTGGTCTGCATTACCTGGACTGGACATCCGATACCACAGAAAAAACCAGTAAGAAATCACACAAAGATGATTTTGGTTATCTTGAACTTGAAGGTGGCGCAAATTTTAGTTGGGGAGAAATGTATGGATTCTTCGACTGGGAGAACTTCTACAATGGCCGCCACGCTAAACCCGGCAGTGAACAGCGCTACACCTTCAAAAATACCAACCGTATCTATTTAGGTGATACAGGGTTAAACCTCTATCTTCATGCCTACGGCACCTATGGCTCACCTGAACGTGCTAATTTTCATGATGACATGTTTCTCTATGGGTTAGGGTATAACTTCACTGGCAACGGTTACTGGTTTAAACCCTTCTTTGCCAAACGCTACACTGACCAGACATATTACACCGGAGATAATGGTTATGTGATGGGCTGGGTTGCAGGCTATAGCTTCCTGTTAGGCAGTGAGACGTTTTCCGTCACGAACTGGAATGAGTACGAATTTGACCGCGCAGCAACCTACGCGGCAGGAAACGGCGGCAAAGACGGCATCAACGGTGCCTTTGCGTTGTGGTGGAATGCGACACCGCACCTGACCGCAGGAATTCAATATCGCTACGCCGATAATAAACTGGGGGAGTCTTTCCTTCAGGATGGCATCATTTATTCCATCAAATACATATTTTAACCTACCGCACCTGCCCGACTGGCAGGTGCATTTAAATCTGATACAACGGATCGCGTGCCCGCCCAGCAGTTAATTCACTGGCCTGTGTACGCACCACGTCCCACAATGCCTGAGCGGCAGTTGAGAGAGAACGATTTTTGCGCCGCGCCAACATCAGTTGCCGCTCAACAACTGGCGTTAAACGTTTAACCTGTAAATGGCTGCCCTGCGGTAAGGGGAGTGCCAGCGCGGGCAGCACGCTGATTCCAATCCCTGCTTCGACCATCGGGAACAGCGTTGCCGGGTGTCCAATCTCCTGAACAATGTTGGCATCAATAGAAAAATGAGACAATGCCGCATCAATTAGCGGTCGGCTACCAGAGGCATAATCCTGCAAAACCAGGCGCTCATGCTGCAGATCCTGCCAGTTAATCCATTCCCGGTGAGCTAGCGGGTGATCCTGACGACACAACAACAGAAACGGCTCCGATAGCACAGCTTCACACTGCAGATCGGTCACGGCTCCCGGGTCAATCACAATGCCAAAATCCACTTCCCCCTGACGAATACTCTCCAGTACCCACTGTTGTGGCCTGTCGTGCAGGACAAAATCGATAGCCGGATACAGCTGATTGCTCTGCGCAATACACTGCGGAATGAGGTGTGCGGAAATCGTCTGGCTGGCAGCCACACGCACCGTACCGGTTAACTGCGTACCAACCTGACCGGCTTCGCGCAGCGTACTGTGCAGTTCATCCAGGATGCGTTCCAGCCGTGCTGCGAGTTGCTGCCCGGCTTCCGTCAGCACCACCTCGCGCGTTGTACGATCCAGTAGCCGGACACCCGTCTGCCCTTCCAGCTCTTTTACACTATGACTGACCGCCGACTGACTTAAGCCGATGATATCCCCCGCCCGGCTAAAACTTTTGGCCTGAGCGACGGTGACAAAGATACGTAATTGGCGCAAAGAATAATTCATCGATTCAATTCATATATAGATGCAATAAATCAATTTTATTTCTCAAACAGAAAAACGCAAAATGTTCCTACCGAATTTCAGGAGCTTTTATGAAACTTTTTCGTATCCTTGATCCGTTCACGATAACGCTGATTACCGTTGTTTTATTGGCCTCATTTTTCCCTGCAGAGGGCGGCTTTGTTCCTTTCTTTGAAGGCCTAACCACCGCCGCTATTGCCCTGCTCTTTTTTATGCACGGCGCAAAGCTCTCGCGTGAAGCCATTATTGCCGGCGGTAGCCACTGGCGTTTGCATCTGTGGGTCATGTGCAGCACCTTTGTGGTCTTCCCCGTGCTGGGTGTCCTGTTTGCCTGGTGGGCACCGGTCAACGTTGATCCGATGCTCTACACGGGCTTCCTGTACCTGTGCATTTTGCCGGCCACAGTGCAGTCGGCAATTGCCTTTACATCCCTTGCGGGCGGTAACGTTGCCGCCGCCGTGTGCTCCGCCTCTGCCTCCAGCCTGTTGGGTATTTTCCTCTCGCCGCTGTTGGTCGGACTGGTGATGAATATGCATGGTGCAGAAGGCAGCCTGGAGCAGGTAGGGAAAATCATGCTGCAACTGCTGCTGCCGTTCGTACTGGGACATCTTTCACGTCCGTGGATTGGTAACTGGGTGTCACGCCATAAAAAATGGATCGCCAAAACAGACCAGTCATCCATTCTGCTGGTGGTTTACTCCGCTTTCAGTGAAGCGGTCGTGAACGGAATCTGGCACAAAGTTGGGGTCGGTTCACTGCTGTTTATTGTGATTGTCAGCCTTGTATTACTGGCCATCGTGATTGGTATCAACGTCTTTGTCGCGCGCAAATGCGGCTTCAACAAAGCCGATGAAATTACCATTGTCTTCTGTGGGTCGAAAAAGAGTCTGGCAAACGGGATCCCCATGGCCAATATTCTGTTCCCGACTTCGGTGATTGGTATGATGGTGCTGCCGTTGATGATCTTCCATCAAATCCAACTGATGGTATGCGCCGTATTGGCGCGTCGTTACAAGCGCCAGACGGACGCATTACAGGCGACGCAGCAGAATAGCCGCGCCGCGAAAGCTTAAAGCGGGCGTTTCAGGGGCTGTATCAGCTGTGTCAGCCCCTCGGTTTTAATCAGCAGCGTGATTTGCATTAGCTCACCCAGTTTGCCTGGCGGAAATTCATCTTTGCGGGCAAACCACAGCAGATACTCTTCCGGGACGTCAATCAGTCGACGCCCCTTATATTTTCCAAAAGGCATCACGGTGTTGGCAATATCAATCAGTTGCTCTTTTTCCATCTCAGGCACCCAGTAAGCGGATCATTTCAGCTTCATCGATAACGACAATGCCCAACTCCTGCGCTTTTGCCAGCTTCGAGCCTGCCGCTTCGCCGGCAATAACCAGATCGGTTTTCTTCGACACGCTACCTGCCACTTTCGCACCCAGTGCGGTCAGCCGCGCTTTGGCATCATCACGCGACATCTGGCTCAGACTACCGGTCAGCACGACCGTTTTCCCCGCGAAAGGACTGTCGATCTCTTCGGCATTGACGACGACGGGTGCTGGCCAGTGAATACCCTGCGCCAGCAACTGGACGATCACCTCACGGTTGCTCTCTTCTGCAAAAAAGTTAAACACGTGAGTAGCCACCACAATGCCCACATCCGGCACTTTTTGCAGCTCTTCAATGGAAGCCGCTTCCAGCGCATCCAGCGTACCGAAATGCGCCGCCAGGCCAGCCGCCGTGGCTTCACCGACTTCGCGAATGCCCAGCGCATACAGGAAACGGGCAAAGGTGGTTTCTTTCGCTTTTTCCAGCGCGTTCACCACGTTTTGCGCCGATTTCGGTCCCATGCGATCAAGACCGGTCAGCTTACCTGCGGTCAACGTGAACAAATCCGCTGGTGTGTGCACGTACTCTTTCTCGACCAGTTGATCGATAATTTTGTCGCCCATACCGTCAACATCCAGCGCACGACGGGAAACGAAGTGTTTGAGCGACTCTTTACGCTGCGCACCACAGATCAGGCCGCCAGTACAGCGAGCAACCGCTTCGCCTGGAATACGCTCAATTTCAGAGTGACAAACCGGACACACTTTGGGAAACATAATGGGCTTAACATCTTCTGGCCGCATAGATTCTATAACCCCTACTATTTGAGGAATTACATCACCAGCTCGACGAACAATTACCCGATCGTTAATTTTGATTCCTAATCGATTTATTTCATCTTCGTTATGTAACGTAGCATTTTTAACAATAACACCGGCAACCTTAACAGGTTCTAAGCGAGCAACAGGCGTAATTGCACCTGTCCTCCCTACCTGGAACTCAACACCCCTTAGCCTAGTAATTTGCTCTTGGGCCGGAAATTTATATGCAATCGCCCAGCGCGGTGATTTTGCTATAAAACCAAGTTTTTCTTGTAAGCTAATTTGATTTACTTTAATTACTAATCCATCAATATCAAACCCTAAACCATCACGCTCCAATTCTATTTTTCTATAAAAATCAATAACTTCATATGGATTGTAGCATATTTTAGTCTCATTACTTATAGGGAAACCAAAACTACGCAACAACTGCAATCTTTCTATATGCGTGTTAGGAAATTCCAACCCCTCAATGACTCCAGTACCATAACACCTAAAAGTTAGTGCTCTCTTAGCTGTTATTCTTGGATCTAGCTGTCTTAAAGAACCAGCAGCAGCATTACGAGGATTAGCAAAAGTTTTTGCCCCCTTACGACGGGCTTCTTCGTTCATTTTCTCAAAATCTTTTTGAGTAATAAAAACTTCTCCTCTTACTTCCAACCTAGATGGGAAATGTTTACCTTTAAGAACTAAAGGAATCGCTTTAATAGTACGAATATTAGACGTAATATTTTCGCCAACACTCCCATCACCACGTGTAGCTGCATGAACGAGCATGCCATGCTCGTATAAAAGGTTTACTGCAAGACCATCAAATTTTAATTCGCAGCAATATGCTAGAGCTTCATGCTTACGCAATCTTGTTTGAACGCGCTTATTGAAAGCGAGAAAACTCTCCTCATCAAACACGTTATCCAGCGACAGCATCGGCACTTCATGACGGATCTGGCTGAATGCCGCCAGTGGTGCGGCACCTACGCGCTGGGTGGGTGAATCAGGCGTGACGAGTTCAGGATGCTGCGCTTCCAGTTCACGCAGTTCGCGCATCAGGCGATCATATTCCGCATCAGGAATTTCCGGCGCATCCATCACATGGTAAAGATACTCATGATGGCGAAGCGTGGTTCGCAGTTCTGTCAGTTGTTGTTCGATTGATTCCATATCGCACCATCAATGATAAAAAACCCCCGACAGGCGGGGGTTCAGAAAGGAGAGGTCACGCCAGAAGAAAATCAGGCGTGAGATTCTTTAACTTCGCGGATGCGGTCCTGATACTCACGCAGTTTCTGCGGCGTCATCATACGACGTTGATCGTCGAGCACCACACCACCCACTTCATCGGCAATGTGTTGTGCGGACTGCAGCATCAGCTTGAAGTTTTGCAGTTCGTCGCCATAGGACGGAACCTGCATAAAGATAGTAACGCCCGGCGTGCTGAAATCGCCGGTCATCTCAGGGTCAAACGTCCCTGGGTTCACCATATTGGCAAGACTGAACAGCGACGGGCCACTACCATCCGGGCTGAGATGACGATGGAAAATATTCATATCGCCAAATTTAAAACCAGCCTGCTGAATGCTGTTGAGCAACACCTCACCGTTGAGCTCGCTGCCATGATGCGCCGCGACGTTCATAATGATGACCGCTTCTTTACGCTGCGGTTTTTCAGCAACAGGCGCTTCTTCAACAACCGGTTCAGGCTGTGGTTGCGGTTCAACAACAGGCTCTACTGGCTGAAAGGCTTGCGGTGCAGGTTGTGGCGCTTGCTGCACGGGTTGCTGTACCTGTGGAGCCGCTGGCTGAGGCTGCACCGGTTGCTGCTGTACCGGCTGATGTTGCACCGGTTGTGGCTGTTGTACTGGCTGCTGCGGATGCGGCTGCGGTACCTGCGGCGCCTGAGTGGGCTGCTGCGCGTGTTGACGCGGCTGAGCAGACGCATAAGGCGGCTGGTACTGGTGTTGCGGCGACTGAGGAGGAACACCATGTTCCTGAGCGCTGCCGGGAGCATGATTCACACGATGCACGCGGACTTCGCCCACGCCTTCATCTTCCTCGACGTTGTCGTCGTAGGAATCCTCGTCATCACGTTTAGACTTCATGCGTTTCAGTGGGCGATCGCGGAATATAGAAGACCGTTCTTTACGGCTAGTCCAGAAACCATGTACCAGTAAAGCGATTATGGCGATCGCGCCAACAATGATTAATATCAGACGCAAATCCTGCATCATTATATTCTCTGTTGTTCTAACACCTTGCCACCACGGCAAACATTTACTCACTAAGAGTATTTGCCGATTACGCCAAGTGCAAGTGTACTCTTGGCTTTCACGGCATAAAGATGAATAAAAACGTGCTTTTTGCTGTTTTTTCGAACATTTCTGAACAGCCTAACGCTCAACAACCCGGTAAGATACGCAAAGTTTACCAGAGCTTTTATAACAAGGAGTATGTCCTGACCATGGTTTCATCATCTGCAGTTGTACCTCGCAGCGGTTTTTATTACTTTTCTCAGGGATGGAAACTCATCACTCAACCGGGAATTCGTCGCTTTGTTATCCTGCCTTTACTGGTGAATATTCTACTGATGGGTGGCGCATTCTGGTGGCTGTTTACGCAACTGGACAGTTGGATCCCCGCGCTGATGAGCCACGTCCCGAACTGGCTACAGTGGCTTAGCTATTTGCTATGGCCGATTGTGACTATCTCCGTGCTACTGGTGTTTGGCTACCTGTTCTCCACCATCGCCAACTGGATTGCCGCACCGTTTAACGGCTTGTTGGCAGAACAACTCGAAGCCCGCCTGACGGGCGCGACACCGCCTGACACTGGCGTTCTTGGCATCATGAAAGATATGCCGCGTATTATGAAGCGTGAATGGCAAAAGCTGGCGTGGTATCTCCCGCGCGCCTTTGTGTTACTGCTCCTCTATTTTATCCCCGGCGTGGGGCAGACCGTCGCCCCGGTGCTGTGGTTCCTGTTCAGTGCGTGGATGCTGGCCATTCAATATTGTGATTATCCATTCGACAACCACAAAGTGCCCTTTAAAGAGATGCGTATCGCCCTGCGCACACGCAAAGTCACCAACATGCAGTTTGGTGCGCTAACCAGTCTGTTTACGATGATCCCGGTGCTCAATCTGTTCATCATGCCGGTTGCGGTTTGTGGTGCCACGGCGATGTGGGTAGACTGCTACCGTGCTAAACACGCGTTATGGAAGTAATGCAAAAATGTGTAAAACAGGGATGGCTTATGCCGTCCCTTATTCCATACTGACGTCGAATATTTCCTTTCTGAATATAGATATGCTAAATCCTTACTTCCCCATACTTTCTCAACAGGTATGCTGAAGCGGTATCCCAATTTCATACAGTTAAGGACAGGCCATGAGTAAGATTTTTGAAGACAACTCGCTGACTATCGGTCATACGCCGCTGGTTCGACTGAACCGTATCGGTAACGGACGCATTCTGGCGAAGGTGGAGTCACGTAATCCGAGCTTCAGCGTCAAATGCCGTATTGGTGCCAATATGATTTGGGATGCCGAAAAACGTGGTGTACTGAAGCCGGGCGTTGAGTTGGTCGAACCGACCAGCGGTAACACCGGGATCGCGCTGGCCTACGTTGCTGCCGCCCGTGGTTACAAACTCACCCTGACGATGCCAGAAACCATGAGCATTGAGCGTCGCAAGTTGCTGAAGGCATTGGGTGCAAACCTGGTGCTTACCGAAGGCGCGAAAGGCATGAAGGGCGCGATTCAAAAGGCGGAAGAGATTGTTGCCAGCGACCCAGAAAAATTCCTGCTGCTTCAGCAATTCAGCAACCCGGCTAACCCGGAAATCCACGAGAAAACCACCGGACCGGAAATCTGGGAAGATACCGACGGTCAGGTTGATGTGTTTATCTCTGGCGTAGGTACCGGCGGTACGCTGACCGGGGTGACCCGCTACATTAAAGGGACCAAGGGCAAAACGGACCTCATCACCGTTGCCGTTGAGCCGACAGACTCGCCGGTTATCGCCCAGGCACTGGCGGGTGAAGAGCTGAAACCGGGTCCGCACAAAATTCAGGGCATTGGCGCAGGCTTCATTCCGGGTAACCTTGACCTGAAGCTTATCGATAAAGTGGTTGCCATCACCAATGATGAAGCTATTTCCACGGCGCGCCGCCTGATGGAAGAAGAAGGCATTCTGGCGGGTATCTCTTCAGGTGCTGCGGTTGCTGCTGCGCTTAAGCTCCAGGAAGATGAAACCTTTACCAATAAGAATATAGTGGTTATTCTACCGTCATCGGGTGAGCGTTATCTGAGCACAGCACTGTTTGCCGATCTCTTCACTGAGAAAGAACTGCAACAGTAATGCCAGCATGTTAAATACGCGTAAAAAAGCACCCTTTTGGGTGCTTTTTTGTGGCCTGCTTCAAAGTTTCAACCCACCTGGCATTGATTCAGCCCGCCGGAACTGGTATTTAACCAAACTAATTATTTTGATGCGCGAAATTAATCGTTACAGGAAAAGCGCTAGCTGAATCGATTTTATGATTTGGTTCAACTCTTCCTTTCGCGGCATAATGTTTAATGACGAACGAAACGTCAGCGGCAAGAAGTTGCCAGCAACGGATTGCACCGAACTCCTTTTGTGTCGCGTCCTGTTTACGTCGACGCTAACAATACAGGCTAAAGTTGAACCGCCAGGCTAGACTTTAGTTCCACAACACTAAACCTATAAGTTGGGGAAATATAATGTTCCAGCAAGAAGTTACCATTACCGCTCCGAACGGTCTGCATACTCGCCCTGCTGCTCAGTTTGTTAAAGAAGCAAAAGGCTTTACGTCTGAAATCACTGTGACTTCCAACGGCAAAAGCGCTAGCGCAAAAAGCCTGTTTAAGCTGCAGACTCTGGGCCTGACTCAGGGCACCGTTGTTACCCTTTCCGCAGAAGGCGAAGACGAGCAGAAAGCAGTTGAGCATCTGGTTAAACTGATGGCTGAACTCGAGTAAGTTCAACGAGTTCTTTTAAATATCAGTCACAAGTAAGGTAGGGTTATGATTTCAGGCATTTTAGCATCCCCGGGTATCGCTTTCGGCAAGGCACTGCTGCTGAAAGAAGACGAAATCGTCATTGACCGGAAAAAAATTTCTGCCGACAAGGTTGATCAGGAAGTTGAACGTTTTCTGAGCGGTCGTGCCAAGGCATCTGCGCAACTGGAAGCGATCAAAACCAAAGCTGGTGAAACATTCGGTGAAGAAAAAGAAGCCATCTTTGAAGGGCATATCATGCTACTCGAAGATGAGGAGCTGGAGCAGGAAATCATAGCCCTGATTAAAGATAAGCACATGACGGCTGACGCAGCTGCGCATGAGATTATCGAAGGTCAGGCCACAGCCCTGGAAGAGCTGGATGATGAATACCTGAAAGAACGTGCGGCTGACGTACGTGACATCGGTAAACGCCTGCTGCGTAACATCCTGGGTCTGGCAATTATCGACCTGAGCGCTATCCAGGAAGAAGTTATCCTGGTTGCCGCTGACTTGACCCCGTCAGAAACCGCACAGTTGAACCTCGAGAAGGTGCTGGGTTTCATCACTGACGCAGGTGGACGTACCTCTCATACCTCAATCATGGCGCGTTCTTTGGAACTGCCTGCCATCGTAGGTACCGGTAGCGTCACCTCTCAGGTGAAAAACGACGACTATCTGATTCTGGATGCCGTAAACAATCAGGTTTACGTCAACCCAACTAACGACGTTATCGAACAACTGCGTGCCGTTCAGGAGCAAGTTGCTACCGAGAAAGCGGAACTCGCTAAGCTGAAAGATCTGCCCGCTATCACGCTGGACGGTCACCAGGTTGAAGTGTGTGCCAACATCGGTACCGTTCGTGACGTTGAAGGCGCTGAGCGTAACGGCGCTGAAGGCGTGGGTCTGTATCGTACCGAATTCCTGTTCATGGACCGTGAATCGCTGCCGACTGAAGAAGAACAGTTTGCTGCGTATAAAGCCGTTGCTGAAGCGTGTGGCTCTCAGGCGGTTATCGTACGTACCATGGACATCGGCGGCGATAAAGAACTGCCGTACATGAATTTCCCGAAAGAAGAGAACCCGTTCCTGGGCTGGCGTGCCGTGCGTATCGCGATGGATCGTAAAGAGATCCTGCGTGACCAGGTTCGCGCTATCCTGCGTGCCTCTGCTTTCGGCAAACTGCGCATCATGTTCCCGATGATTATCTCTGTTGAAGAAGTGCGTGCGCTGCGCAAAGAGATCGAAATCTACAAACAGGAACTGCGCGACGAAGGTAAAGCATTTGACGAAAGCATTGAGATTGGCGTGATGGTGGAAACACCAGCTGCGGCAACAATTGCACGTCATTTAGCCAAAGAAGTTGATTTCTTTAGTATCGGCACCAATGATTTAACGCAGTACACCCTGGCAGTTGACCGTGGTAATGATATGATTTCACACCTTTACCAACCGATGTCGCCATCTGTTCTGACGCTGATCAAGCAAGTTATTGATGCTTCTCATGCTGAAGGCAAATGGACCGGCATGTGTGGTGAGCTTGCAGGCGACGAACGTGCTACACTTCTGTTGCTGGGGATGGGTCTGGACGAATTCTCTATGAGCGCCATTTCTATCCCGCGCATTAAGAAGATTATCCGTAACACGAACTTCGAAGATGCGAAGGTGTTAGCAGAGCAGGCTCTTGCTCAACCGACAACGGACGAGTTAATGACGCTGGTTAACAAGTTCATTGAAGAAAAAACAATCTGCTAATCCACGAGATGCGGCCCAATTTACTGCTTAGGAGAAGATCATGGGTTTGTTCGATAAACTGAAATCTCTGGTTTCTGATGATAAGAAAGACACCGGAACTATTGAGATTGTTGCTCCGCTCTCTGGCGAGATCGTCAACATCGAAGACGTGCCGGATGTAGTTTTTGCTGAAAAAATCGTTGGTGATGGTATTGCTATCAAGCCAACCGGTAACAAAATGGTTGCCCCTGTTGATGGCACCATCGGCAAAATCTTTGAAACCAACCATGCGTTCTCTATCGAATCTGATAGCGGCATTGAGCTGTTTGTTCACTTCGGTATTGATACCGTTGAACTGAAAGGCGAAGGCTTCAAGCGTATCGCTGAAGAAGGCCAGCGTGTGAAAGTGGGCGACCCGGTTATTGAATTCGATCTGCCGCTGCTGGAAGAGAAAGCCAAGTCTACCCTGACTCCGGTTGTTATCTCCAACATGGACGAAATCAAAGAACTGATCAAACTGTCCGGTAGCGTGACCGTGGGTGAAACTCCGGTTATCCGCATCAAGAAGTAATTCTTACCGCAGGGAAGAATGGCGCCATCTGGCGCCATTTTTTTTATCTAACGGACGTCAAAACCTGCCGGATGGCGCGACGCTTCTCCGGCCTACGAAAAACGCCGTAACGTAGGCCAGGTCAGGCGTATGCGCCGCCATCAGCATTAAATTTGTGAAGTAACCGGCCGGTAACACGCCTCGCGCATCAGAATTTTCATGCCTTCCGGCCCGCTTTCCAGCATCCGCCGTTCCGAATCCGCCACTAGCAGTTCACAATCATACCCACCCGCAATACCAAACATGGCGCGCGCCACACAGATATCTTCCAGCGCTTCTGTTCCGCTGGTATCAAAATGCCCAACGATGCGTCCATGCTGACGAACCACCAGTCGATAACTCTTCATCGCGCCTCCCCTGCCGGTGGCAGAATTAACTCATCACAACCGCACAAGTGCGTCCATGTCATCACTTCCAGCACGCGCTGTGCAGCGTCGTGCGTGGCAGCGGTAAGTGGTTTTCCCAGCACGATACCGCTCACCAGTTCAGCGCAGAACAGATCGCCGGTCCCCTTCAGGTCCGTTTTCACCCGCGGATGGGCTAGCACCTCAACCGTTTCAGCCGTCACGACTGCAACCTGAATGACCTCCTCGGTTTCTCCCGGAGCGCTGGTGATTACCACCCATTTCAGCGTATCGGTGAGCAGCGATTTGGCTGCCGATATCGCTTCATCCAGCGTGCGACACGGTTTACCGCTCAACATCTGCAGCTCAAACACATTTGGCGTCAGTCCCTGTGCCAGCGGTAGCAGATGTTTGCGATACGCCTCCGGTATTTCGGCCTTTACGTACATGCCGCTGTCCGTATCCCCAATCACCGGATCAACCAGAATACACAGATCCGGGTGGGTAGCCCGCACGGTCTCCAGCCACTGTGCCAGCAGAGCGATTTGTTCCGCACTGCCCATATACCCCGTGGTCACCGCTTTTAGCTCACGTAACGCATCGCGTTCATTTAAGGCGCGAAGATAGCCGCTAAACCAGTCGGCCGGGATAACACCGCCATAAAAAGTCTCATAATGCGGTGTATTGCTGAACAGTACCGTTGGGATCGCGGTGACGCGTAATCCCTGCGCTTTGATGGCCGGGACGGCGATGCTGTTACCTACGCTGCCATACACCACCTGTGACTGGACGGCGACGATATCGGTTTGTAGCGCCCGATGCTTGTCGTCGAAGAGCACTGACTGTATTTCACTCTCCTGCTGCATAAACTTCTCCTCTCGCTGGACAGCGGGCTATCGCCTCACTATTATCGTCATATGCTAAAATTCATTTTGTCATAGGTCAATAATGATCGACGGAAAAACCGCTAACGAAATTTTTGACAGTATTCGTCAACATGTCGCTACAGGCACCCTCGCCTCAGGCGAAACGCTTCCGCCAGTGCGCGAGCTGGCGACGACATTGAACGTCAACCGCAATACTGTCGCGGCGGCTTATAAACGACTGGTCACCTCCGGGCTGGCACTCAGTCTTGGGAGAAACGGGACGGTAATAAAAGGAATTTCCTCCCCTATCGCGCTGGAGGGAGGGAACCCGAATACCCCGCTTACCGACCTTTCCGGTGGTAACCCTGCGCCGACTTGTCTCCCCGATCTCAGTCGTTATTTCGCGCAAATAAATAAGAATCCACGTCTGTATGGCGATGCCGTCGTATCGCCTGAGCTTAAAACCTGGGCCACACGCTGGATGCAGGATGCCCTCCCTGGCGTGGGAGAAATTGATATCACCAGCGGTGCTATTGACGCTATTGAACGACTACTGTGCGCCCATTTATTGCCGGGCGATAGCGTCGCGGTAGAAGATCCCTGCTTTTTAAGTAGCATCAATATGTTGCGTTATGCGGGATTCTCAGCGAGCCCGGTCACCGTAGACAACGAAGGTATGCAACCCGACATGCTGGAGGTGGCGTTACAAAGAGGGGCGCGGGCAGTGATCCTGACGCCGCGGGCCCACAACCCAACGGGATGTAGCCTGAGCGCCTCACGCGCCGCCCAGTTACAAAAAATCCTGGCCCGCTATCCGCAGGTGCTGGTGATTGTCGACGACCACTTTGCACTGCTGTCTGCATGCCGTTGGCACCCGGTGATTGCCACGCAAACCACGCACTGGGCAGTCGTCCGTTCAATGTCGAAAACATTAGGCCCGGATTTACGCCTTGCCATCGTTGCCAGCGATCCGGTCACTTCAGCAAAACTGCGGTTACGACTCAACGCCGGCAGTCAGTGGGTCAGCCATCTGCTTCAGGATTTGGCCTGCGCCTGCCTGAGTGACGAGGAGTATCAACGTAAGCTGGTCCAGACTCAGCGTTTTTACGCAACACAGCAGCAAAAACTGACCACCGCTCTCAGAGGATATGGCATTGATCTACCCGTCGGTGATGGTCTGAATCTGTGGCTGCCTCTGACGCACCACAGTCAATCACTTGCTTTTGCCCTGGCAAAATCCGGTTGGCTGGTGCGCGAAGGTGAGGTGTTTGGTGTGAATACACCATCGCACGGTCTGCGCATTACGCTGTCGACCTTGAACGACAGCGATATTCATAAGCTGGCGGCTGATATTCATCAGGCGCAAAAGCGCTAACAGGAGAGAAAAAGTGCGAGTTCATTTTGTTATTCATGAGTCTTTTGAATCTGCTGGCGCGTATCTGCCGTGGGCAGAACAGCGTGGCTATACCATCACCTGGTCACGGGTTTACGCCGGAGAATCGGTTCCCGCCAATGCTGATGGGTTCGATATGCTGGTCGTCTTTGGTGGCCCGCAGTCTCCACGCACCACGCTGGCAGAGTGCCCGTATTTTGATTCTCAGGCCGAACAGCATCTGATCAATCAGGCGATTTCAGCACGCAAAATTGTGGTGGGGATCTGCTTAGGTTCACAGCTGATTGGCGAGGCGCTGGGCGCGAAGGTATGTCAAAGCCCGGAAAAAGAGATTGGTCACTATCCCATCACACTGACTGAAGCAGGTAAAGCGCACCCGCTGATCGCCCACTTTGGATCGCCGCTGATGGTCGGTCACTGGCACAACGATATGCCTGGATTAACCGATCAGGCGACAATTCTGGCGACAAGTGAAGGCTGTCCGAGACAAATCGTGCAATACGGTAATTTTATCTATGGCTTCCAGTGTCATATGGAATTCACCGCCGAGGCAATCGAGGGGCTGATTCAGCATTCGGAACAAGAGTTAGCAGAGGCCAAAGGAAAACGCTTTATCCGCTCTGTTGCTGAAATGCGCGAATGGGATTACCAGCAGATGAATGAAAAACTGTGGCAGTTCCTGGATAAACTGGTAGAGAACCGTAACGATTAATCATTGAAGGCCGGATAAAACACGCAACGTCTTATCCGGCGATCGTGTCGTGTGTTTGCCTGATGGCGCTACGCTTATCAGGCAAACAAATTAAATCCCTGCGCCCTGGTTGAAGTGCTCTTCACCAAAAACGCCGGTCGAAAGGTAGCGATCGCCGCGATCGCAGATGATCGCCACCACCACAGCGCCGGGTGTAGCACGCGCCACGCGTAACGCCCCCGCCACCGCGCCGCCAGAACTGACACCGCAGAAAATGCCTTCACGAACCGCCAGCTCACGCATGGTGTTTTCTGCATCATTCTGATGAATATCCAGCACCTCATCCACCAGCGAGGCGTTAAAAATACCCGGCATATACTCCGCAGGCCAGCGGCGGATTCCCGGAATACTGCTGCCCTCTTCCGGCTGCAGACCGACAATCGTCACCGGTTTAGCCTGTTCACGCAGAAAACGAGATACGCCAGTAATGGTGCCAGTCGTGCCCATGCTGGAGACGAAATGGGTAATGCGTCCGGACGTTTGCTGCCAGATTTCCGGGCCGGTTGTGGTGTAATGCGCATACGGGTTATCAGGATTGTTAAACTGATCGAGCAACTTACCTTCGCCACGTTGGGCCATTTCCAGTGCTAAGTCACGCGCCCCTTCCATGCCCTGCTCTTTGGTCACCAGTATCAGTTCAGCCCCGTAAGCCCGCATCGCCGCACGTCGTTCCTGACTCATGTTGTCAGGCATAAGCAGCTTCATGCGATAACCTTTCAGCGCGGCGATCATCGCCAGCGCGATGCCGGTATTCCCGCTGGTTGCTTCAATCAGTACATCGCCCGGCTTAATTTCTCCGCGTTTCTCCGCTTCGACAATCATCGACAGCGCAGCCCTGTCTTTCACCGATCCCGCGGGATTATTCCCTTCCAGTTTGACCCAAATTTCACTGCCGTTTTCCGGCGCAAGACGCTGCAGTTTAACCAGAGGCGTATTGCCAATCGTTTGTTCTAATGTGTTCACGTTTTCAGCTCAATAAAATGCCGGGTGGCGCTACGCTTACCCGGCCTACAGGTCATGCTTTAGCCCGTAGGCCCGGTATGCGCAGCGCCACCGGGGAATAACTATGCGAATTAACCTATCAGGCCGATTGCGCCAGGGCAAGTTCCGCTTCACGCGTTTCAATGCGCTGGTCACCGTTGTACAGTCGTGCATTTTGCAGCCCAACAAACAGGCGTTCGCCACGAGCAGGGGAATCGTCTCCCTGCATGACCACTGTCAGCGGTTCGTTATACCACCCCAGTGGTTGCACAACTAATTGGGTGTAGTGACCTTTCGGACTGGCTTCCAGCACCTGTACCGGCAACGGGGAATCCAGGCTGGTACGACGGCTCACATCCACTTCCCACGGACGCAGGAACAGATCAACCGGCCCTTGATACGCTGGCGTATAGCCCAATGGCCAACGGTGTGCGCCAACATGGAACTGTCCGCCACGAATCGTCCCCTGCAGGCGGTTAACCTCACCCATAAATTCCAGTACAAAGCGGGTTGCCGGTTCACGCCAGACCTGGTCCGGCGCATCGGCTTGTTCAATATGTCCCTGGCTCATTACCACCACGCGATCGGCCACTTCCGTCGCCTCTTCCTGATCGTGGGTAACAAACACACTGGTGAATTTCAGTTCTTCGTGCAACTGACGCAACCAACGACGCAACTCTTTACGAACCTGAGCATCAAGTGCACCAAACGGCTCATCGAGTAGCAGGATCTGCGGTTCCACCGCTAACGCTCGAGCCAGCGCCACACGCTGTTTTTGCCCGCCGGAAAGCTGCGCCGGAAAACGATCCGCCAGATGTGCAAGCTGCACCATCTCCAGCAATTGAGTGACTTTCGCTTTGATGGCCGCCGCATTTGGGCGCTCGCGACGCGGTAAGACCGTCAGCCCAAAGGCGATATTGTCGAAAACGGTCATATGGCGAAACAGCGCATAGTGCTGAAACACGAAGCCAACTTTACGGTCACGCGCATGTAAGCGACTGACGTCAGTACCATGAAAGCGAATATGCCCGCTGGACTGATGCTCCAGCCCGGCAATAATTCGCAGCAGCGTGGTTTTACCCGAACCGGAGGGTCCCAGCAGCGCGACCATCTGACCTGAAGGAATATCCAGCGAGATATCGTTCAGCACCTGGGTGCGACCAAAAGACTTCTTAATATTGGCAATCTCAATGCTCATGATTTTCCTCCTGCTGCGCGCGTTTTTCCTGGTTCTCCAGGCGCCATTGCAGCATGCTCTTCAAAAACAGGGTAATAATCGCCATCAGCGTTAACAACGCCGCGGCGGTAAAGGAGCCGACAGTGTTGTAGTCCTGCTCCAGTAATTCAATCTGCAATGGCAACGACAAGGTTTCGCCGCGAATCGAACCAGAAACCACCGACACCGCGCCAAATTCGCCAATCGCGCGGGCATTTGTCAGCACTACGCCATACAGTAGCGCCCAGCGGATATTCGGTAACGTCACGCGACGGAACATCTGCCAGCCGGACGCGCCGAGTAAAACCGCCGCTTCGTCTTCATTACTACCCTGGCTTAACATCACCGGCACTAGTTCGCGCACCACAAACGGACAGGTTACAAAGACCGTAACCAGTACCATCCCCGGCCAGGCAAACATGATTTGCAGGTTATGTTCATCCAGCCAACCGCCGAGTGGGCCGTTAGAACCGTAAAACAGCAGATAGACCAGACCGGCGACCACCGGCGAGACAGCAAACGGAATATCCAGTAGCGTCAGCAACAGCTGGCGACCCGGAAAGTTAAAGCGGGTCACCAGCCAGGCCAGCAACACGCCAAACACCAGGTTCACTGGCACTGCGATCAGTGCAATCAACACCGTAAGCCAGATGGCATGCAGCATGTCCGGGTTAGCCAGATTCTGTAATACCGGCAGTAACCCCTTACTGAATGCCTGCACGAAGATATAGATCATCGGCACCAGCAAAATAAACGCGGACACCAGCATGCCCGTGCCAATCAGAAACCATTTACCCCAGTTGATGCGGGGCGCCCCATAGTGTTTCAATTGGGTAATGTCTGCCATCAGTGACCTACCACGCGTCGACCAAAGCGACTCTGCAGGGTGTTAATCGAAAACAGCAGCAACAACGAAGCCCCAAGGATTACTGACGCAATCGCACTAGCGGCTGGGTAGTCAAACTCCTGCAAGCGAACAAAAATCATCAGTGAGGTGACTTCCGTTTTCCACGCAATATTCCCGGCGATAAAGATAACCGCGCCAAATTCGCCTAAACTACGGGTGAATGAGAGCGCCACACCAGCAACCAGCGCAGGTGATAACTCCGGCAGCACCACTTTACGGAAACTCTGCCAACGCGTAGCACCCAACGTTTCCGCCGCTTCTTCATACTCCGGTCCTAACTCTTCCAGCACCGGCTGTACGGTACGTACCACAAACGGGATACTGGTAAATGCCATAGCCACCGCGATACCCAGCCAGGTGTAAGTGACCTTAATATCCAGTTTCGCCAGCCATTCGCCGTAGAAACCGTTGACCGAAAACAGTGACGCCAGCGTCAGACCCGCTACCGCCGTAGGCAGCGCAAACGGCAGGTCCATCAGCGCATCCAGCAACGTGCGGCCCGGAAAACGGTAACGGGTTAAGATCCACGCCATTAACAGACCAAACACGCCGTTAAAAATCGACGCCACAAATGCTGACAGCAGCGTGACTTTATAGGCCGCCACGACCTGCGGGTTAGTAATCACATCCCAATATTGCGCCCAGCTCATTTGCGCCAGTTGCATTACCAGCGCACTAAGCGGTAACAGCAATATCAGGCACACAAACAGTAAGCTGGTACCCAGACTTAAGGTAAAGCCGGGCAGCACGCGTCGGGAAGAAACAGCAAACATTTACTTGCGCCCCGCCGCCAACAGCTTGTCCAGCTCACCACCGCTGACAAAGTGTGTTTTCATCACTTCGGGCCAGGAGCCGAACTTGTCTTCTACGCGGAACAATTCAGTCTGCGGGAATTTATCTTGCAGCTTGTCCATGACCTGTGGGTTATTCACACGGTAGTAATAGTCGGTGATGATGGTTTGCGCCTGCGGGCTGTACAGCCAGTTCAGATACGCTTTAGCCGCTTTCTCTGTCCCGTTGGCCTGCACATTCTTATCTACCCAGGCAACCGGGAACTCGGCAAGAATATTGGTTTTCGGAATAACAACCTCAAAACCCTGCGCTTCATACTGCTTGCGAATGTTATTCACTTCCGACTCGAAGCTGATCAATACGTCACCGAGCCCGCGCTCGGCAAAAGTGGTGGTCGCGCCACGGCCGCCGGTATCAAACACTTCGACATTTTGCAGGAACTGGGTCATGAACTGTTCGGTTTTGGCTTTATCGCCGCCGTCTGCTTTATCCGCAGCGCCCCACGCCGCTAAATAGGTGTAGCGCGCATTCCCGGACGTTTTCGGGTTAGGGAAGATAAGCTTGACGTCAGAACGAACAAGGTCATTCCAGTCGTGAATATTTTTAGGGTTTCCTTTACGCACCAGGAATCCCATTGTGGAATAGAACGGTGAACTGTTGTTCGGCAGGCGAGTTTGCCAGTCGGCCGGGATCAACTTGCCTTTGTCGTGCAGGATTTGCACGTCGGTCACCTGGTTATAGGTCACCACATCGGCTTTCAGTCCCTGTAAAATCGCCAGCGCCTGTTTTGATGACCCGGCATGAGATTGTTTTATCGTCAGTTTATCGCCGCCGTTATCCTTCGCCCATTGCTGTTCAAACGGGGGATTAAGGGCGGCAAACAGCTCGCGAGACACATCGTATGAGCTGTTCAACAGCTCTGTTGCCTGCGCCTGCCCCACCAGCAACAGCAGCGCCGCCAGCGTCAGGGTTCTTTTTTTCAGTAAGTTAACGGCCATTGCGCACCCTTATAAATTTAATGACTTTCTTATGGTCATCATATTTATAACCGGCACTAAAGGAGTAACGGTTTTATATACCGTTTGATGATTTGAAAGTTGAAAAGAGAATAAGAGCTTATCCCAGTAGGTGTAATTGTTGCAGGCAGTTTGGACACGGACAGCGCGGAAAAACCGGAGCGTACACGAAGTACGTGAGGATTTTGAGCACTGCCCAGGGCCAAACTGGCAAATAAAATAGCCTAATGGGCTAGCTCTAAGGGGTACCTCCTCCCCAGGTTCACCAGGGAGGAGACAGGCATCAATCAGATGCCGACGCTAACGCTTTCCGGCAGTGTGCTGCCGCCATCAATCACGTTTTGCGTGCCAGTTAAGTAGCTGGATTCATCCGACGCCAGGAACGCCGCCAGTTCACCCACTTCAAGCGGGCAGGCCAGACGGCGCATTGGAATCGCTTTCGCCATGTCGACTAAAACCGATTCAGGATCGTCCGGGTTAGACTGACGTGCAATACTTTCCGCCATTGGCGTACGAACGTAGCCTGGGCAAATTGCATTTACACGAATCCCCGATTGCGCGTATTCAACCGCCAGGGACTTGGTTAAGCCGATAATAGCGGCTTTCGACAACGCATACGCCGTTTCACCCGGGTCGGCTACCATATCGCCTGTTACCGATGACATCATCACGATGCGCCCGTCTTTGCGTGCAATCATCTCCGGCAGAACGGCCTTCGTCACGTTCCAGACGCCTTTAATGTTGACATCAATGTGGAAGTCGCGATCTTCATCGCTCATTTCAAGGAAGTTGCCAAGGCGACATACGCCGGCATTGTTGACCAGAATGTCGATTTTGCCTTCAATTTTCTTCGCGCGTTTTACCGCTTCCGTGACCGACGCAAAATCTCTGACGTCTGCGTGAACCGCTGTGCAGCGATGCCCGCGCCCAGCCAGTTCATCCGCCAGCTTTTCAATCTCATCGGAGATATCCAGCAGGATTAAGTTCGCGCCATGGCGGGCAAACGTTCTGGCGATCCCCTCGCCAATACCCTGAGATGCGCCTGTAATCAATGCTGTTTTGCCCGTGAGTTTTCCCATTTCAATATTCTCCTTTTGAATATGAAGCCTTCGCTTCATTCACGCAGAAGATACAGCATTAACAAATTCATGCTGAGGAATAGCTCACTAAATCAGGTTAATTTAAGGTAAAAAAAATCCCCGTCGGGGCGGGGATTTTCAATTCGATGACAGATAAGAACGCGGTAGGCCCGGTAAGCGTTAGCGCCACCAGGCAACACCGGGATTACAGCGCCATCAGCCGATCCAGCGACGGTGCAAAGTAATAGCCACCGGTGACCGGTTTGGTAAAGCGCAGCATCGCGTCACGTTTGCCGTCGGTATCACCAAACATGCTCAGCAGTTGCTGCTCAATATTGTGCAGACGCGCACAGTACGCGCAGAAATAGAGACCATGCGTACCGCTGGCTGTACCGTACGGCAGGCTCTGACGAACAATTTTCAGGCCCTTGCCATCTTCTTTCAGATCCACACGGCTCAGGTGGGATGTTACCGGACGATCGTCACCATCGATCTCTTCGTTGGCTTCCTTGGTGCGGCCAATCATCATTTCCTGATCGTGAATACTCATGCGGTTCAGTTGCTTCAGGTTATGTTCCCAACGCTGCACGAATACATAGCTGCCGCCAGCATCGATGCCATCTTTAATAACAGCGACTTCACGACGCGTTTCTTCACCCGCCGGGTTTTCCGTACCATCAACAAAGCCGCTGAGGTCACGCTCTTCCACCCAACGGAAACCGTGGATCTCTTCTTTGACATCGATGCAGTCGCCAAACGCTTCCATGGCCGCCTGCGCAACGGAGAAGTTCACGTCATGGCGCAGCGAGAGGATATGGATCAATACGTCATACTGGGTCGCCGGAGCCAGGCCTTTACCGTAAGGGATGAAGTCCTTCAGCTCTTCCGCACCCACGCCGCCGCTCAGCGTGCGCCAGGTATTGTTGCCAAAAGCGACTACCGCGCCCAGATGCGCATCCGGGAATTTCGCTTCAAAGGTCGCCAGCTTATCGGCAAATGTTTTGCTGGCCGCTCGCAGAGCCTCAACATCACCTTTTACATTGGCTTCAATCCAAATCGCCGCACGGCAATGTTCTGGCAAAATGCCACTCTGAACCTGAGACATTGTTCCTCCTGAAAAAAAGCTGCCACGACATCGTGGCATTGATGGGCGTTATTCTACCTGTTTTTTTAGTAAGTCGATTTGTTCAGACGCAAATTAACGCCGCCAGATAATTTTGCTTACTTTCCACTCTTGTAGCGTATCGTCAGACGGCATTATGCCTTCAGGGCCGCTCCAGTCACCGGAAAAAATATAGCTAATATGCTGACTTCCTTCGGCTTTACACTCAACATGCGCACTGTCATCACCGGTTGCTTTCTGGCAATGACCAAAAGCTTTAGTGTAAAGGTCGCTAAACGGTGTACCGATTTCGACACCCGAGGCTGATGCGATATTGCTGTCCAATACATCAATGCGACTGATGGTTCCCTGGTCGCCATTGATCACCATTGCCAGTTTGTCACCTTTCATCACCTCAAAAAAGCGCACGACGTTGCCGTTATTGGTTTTCATCCCACTACGCAGGCGATAATCGCCATCCATCGCATCAGCAATGGTCTTTTCATCCAATGTCGTCGCGCCCGTGAGTTTTCCCACGCCTTGCTCAGTGACCTCGGTCGAAGAACCAAACCAGTTCCACGGATTAGCGGCAGACCAGTTCACCGATGAGAGGGTTGAACACCCGGTCAGCACCAGCGGTATCGCGCATAACGTCAAACGCAGTGATTTCATTTCACTTCCTTCCATATTTATCAACGCTGCTTTGAGTCCGGTTTCACTAAAAAGTGCCGTTATTCTTTCTCGGGGGAAAAACAGGCACGCAAACGTTGATTGGTTAACAGCCAGACCAGCGCGACAATATCCGCCACCAGCAGCGCCAGACCAACGCCGTTGACAGGATCGCCTCCCAACCACAGCATCGGCTGCCAGCAGAGCAGCGCCAGTTGAGCCAGAATCAGTAATCCGCGCAGCCTGTGCCATAAAACGGGAAACGCGGAACGCCGCCCGCTGAGTAAAAACGCCAGCACGGCCGGAACGCCGGGAAGTAACCCCAGCCAGAACGCGTCATGATCGGGATAAAACAAATTCAGCAACGTGTTGCCTTGATCGCGGGAAGAACCCGCAATCACAAACAACACCCAGGTACGCGCCTGGAGCAGCAGCACGCACCAGAACAGAAATGGCAGGCGCAGACGTCCATGACCGTCATAGTCGGCGGGATGGAACTCAGTACTCTTCATCTTCGATTAAACGTTTACCCAGATGGAGTACATCGGTATGTTCATAGCCCAAACGCTCATACATACCCAGCACAACGTCATTATCGTCACGCACCATGATTTGAACCTTTGGACAACCACGGGCAATGAGCTTTTTCTCCAGCCGGTTCAGCAGCGCATTAGCAATACCACGCCCCCTGAACTCAGGATGCACGCCAAGGTAATAAGCGGAACCACGATGACCGTCATAGCCCCCCATCACTGTGCCGACAACTTCACCGTTCACTTCTGCGACCAGAAACAAGCTGACGTCATGATTGACTTTGCGCTCAATGTCCATTTCCGGATCATTCCATGGACGCAGCAGATCACAGCGCTCCCAGAGGGTGATCACCTCTTCGAAATCTTCCTGGCGAAATACGCGTATTTCCATGGTATTAGTTTCCTTTTCAGGACGTTAAAAAGCGATTATGGCGCGAACCACTGATTTAGCCAATATCTGACGCGAAACGACGGAAAAAATGGCATAATACGGAATTGTCACGTATTGAAATGAAAAGTAAAACAATTCTTATCCCGATCCGTCGCAACGGACTACGCGATACGATATAACGTCTGGAACCTTTTTTTACAACTCAGGCCGTATGAGCACTTTTAAACCACTAAAAACACTCACATCGCGCCGCCAGGTGCTGAAAGCCGGGCTGGCCGCCCTGACGCTGTCAGGCATGTCGCAAGCCATCGCTAAAGAAGAAGCGCTAAAGACCAGTAATGGACACAGCAAACCGAAAGCGAAAAAATCCGGCGCTAAGCGCGTTGTTGTTCTTGACCCAGGACACGGTGGGATTGATACCGGGGCAATCGGTCGCAACGGGTCGAAAGAAAAGCACGTGGTGCTGGCGATTGCCAAAAACGTGCGCTCGATCCTACGCAATCAGGGGATTGATGCACGCCTGACCCGCTCTGGCGATACCTTCATTCCACTGTACGATCGCGTTGAGATTGCCCACAAGCACGGTGCCGATCTGTTTATGTCGATTCACGCCGACGGCTTCACCAATCCGAGCGCGGCGGGGGCATCGGTCTTCGCCCTGTCCAATCGCGGTGCCAGTAGCGCCATGGCGAAGTACCTGTCCGATCGTGAAAACCGTGCCGATGAAGTCGCAGGTAAAAAGGCCACCGATAAAGACCATTTATTGCAGCAGGTACTGTTCGATTTGGTACAAACCGACACCATTAAAAACAGCCTGACGCTCGGTTCGCACATTCTTAAGAAAATCAAGCCGGTACACCGTTTGCACAGTCGCAGCACGGAACAGGCCGCCTTCGTGGTGCTAAAATCACCTTCGATTCCGTCGGTCCTGGTCGAAACCTCCTTCATCACCAACCCGGAAGAAGAACGACTGCTGGGGACGGCTGCGTTTCGTCAGAAAATCGCCACCGCTATCGCCAATGGCATCATCAGCTATTTCCACTGGTTTGATAATCAGAAAGCACATTCGAAGAAACGTTAATCATGAAGCCCGATGCACAGCGCGTTAAACAGTTCCTGCTCAGCCTGCAGGATGAAATTTGTCAGCAGTTATCCGCCGTAGACGGCAGCGAGTTTGTTGAAGATAACTGGCAGCGCGAAGCGGGCGGCGGCGGGCGCAGTCGGGTGTTGCGTAACGGCGGTATCTTTGAACAAGCGGGGGTGAATTTCTCCCACGTACACGGTGACGCAATGCCAGCCTCTGCTACCGCACATCGGCCAGAGCTTGCCGGGCGCAGCTTTGAGGCGATGGGTGTCTCGCTGGTCGTGCATCCGCTCAATCCGTACATCCCTACCAGCCATGCCAACGTGCGTTTTTTTATCGCCGAAAAACCGGGCGCCGCCCCAGTCTGGTGGTTTGGCGGCGGCTTTGACTTAACGCCCTACTATGGTTTTGAAGAAGATGCCGTTCACTGGCATCGCACCGCGCTTGAACTCTGCCAGCCGTTTGGTGATGACGTGTACCCGCGTTACAAAAAATGGTGCGACGACTACTTCTTCCTCAAGCACCGTAACGAGCAGCGCGGCATCGGTGGGCTGTTTTTCGACGATCTGAATACGCCGGATTTCGACCACTGCTTCGCCTTTATGCAGGCGGTAGGGCAAGGTTACACCGAGGCGTATCTGCCGATCGTCGAACGCCGCAAAGCGATGAGCTGGGGCGAGCGCGAGCGCAATTTCCAGCTTTATCGTCGCGGACGCTATGTGGAATTTAATCTGGTGTGGGATCGCGGCACCTTATTCGGTTTACAGACCGGCGGGCGCACGGAATCGATTTTGATGTCGATGCCGCCGCTGGTACGCTGGGAATATGACTGGCAGCCGGAAGCGAACAGCCCGGAAGCCGCCCTTAGCGAGTTTATTCAGGTCCGCGACTGGGTGTAATTGCCTGATGGCGCTACGCTTATCAGGCCTACAACGGCAACAGCACCGCCCCGTAGGCCGGATAAGACGCAAAGCGTCACATCCGGCACAATAATTTCATCACGCCCACTGACGCATGCGCTGATGCAGCGTCAGCGAGGGTTTTTCCGCAAACAGCTGCTGGTAATCGGTAGCAAACTGTCCTAAATGCCAGAATCCCCACTGCATCGCAGCGTCTTTCACCGTCGCACTTTGCGACCACGGGCTAATAAGTTCCCGGCGCACAGCATTCAGACGAATACGTTTTAACCAGGCATTCGGTCCGATACCCAGGATCGCGTGAAACGCGTTTTGCAGCGTGCGACGACTCACATGTAGCTGGTTGCACAAGTCGAGCACGGTCAGCGGCTCAGACATATTTTCCAGCACATATTCACGCGCACGCGACAGCAGGCGGCGATAGCTCTGATGGCTGATGCTTTCAGCAGTCATAATCGGCTGCGCGTCTTCCAGCATAGTGCCCATCGCCAGCAGCAGGTTATCACCCAACACTTTGCGCACCGCCGGCTGATGAAGGTTCTCTGGATTTTCACTAAACGTCGCCAGCGCCTGTTGCACAAAGCCCCATAACGCAGCTTTGTGCTGTTCTTTGACTTCCAGCGCCGACTGGTTGCGCAGCATATGCAGCACCCTTTCCGGGTTATGCAGGAAGTTGGCCTGACGCGCAATCGCCTCTTCCGAAATGACAACCCCCAGAATGGTGTAATCATCCGGTGTGCTCAGCTCAAACTCTGTTCCGCCTGGGCGGGTCGCAATTTCAGCACTGCCAAGGCATTGCGTACCAATAAATCCCTGCTCGCCGCGCGTAGCCGGAATACCAAACCAGAACGAGTTCGGCCAAACCAGGCATGACTGGCGCAGCGCAAGACCGGTGTATTCACGGAACACCTGAATATCATCAAGCAGGATTTCCGTGAACTCGCCATGAAATTTTCCCGGATGCAGTTGATCGTAAATCTGCTGCCAGGCAGTAATCGTCAGGGCATGCTCATACACATCTGTTGTTCGCCGTTGGTGAACGTTGTCCACCTCCACCTTCGGTGTAAGTTTAACGTCTTCGGGTAATGCTTCATGATAAAGATGGTGCAGGTTTGCAGTACGGGTCTTTTTCATGATCTTTTAAGCCGGAAGCTTCAATGAAGCCCCCGGCCCTCCGACAGGTTAATTTTTTAAGCGATAGCGACTACTGCGTTTACGCAACGCTCCGTCAGAAAAGAGCTGTTCCAGCGCATTTCTGGCTTTATCAAGTGACCAGCCAAAGTGCGCGGCCACCTCCCCTGCCGTCATTCCTTGACGGGTCGATGCCAATAACGCCAGGAGTTCATCAGAAGACTCAGATGTCACAGGCGCTTCCTGTGTCTTTTCCGCTTTGGCTTCTGGTTTCATTTCTGGCTTCGGCGCGGGTTTCTTCGGCGCACGTTTAAAACCGCCGATCAGCCACTGGGTGTCATCATCCGGCCGCCCTATCTCCTTACGGCTGATAACACGGCCTGTACGCGCAGCAGCAGCACTGCCAGCATCCAGCGCAGCGCGGCACGCCGCCAGATCGCCTTCCACCACCAGCGTCAGCCTGCCAGGATCGAGCACTTCGTGGCTAAGCAGTCGCACGTTCGCAGCTTTCAGCATGGCGTCCGCAGCATCAACAGCCGCAACCATGCCATCCACTTCCAGTAATCCCAGTGCATTGATCATCACAACCTCTCTTACGCGCGTTGTACCGGATTACGGGCAATATCCAGAACGGCATCGGCAAAGGCGTTACACGCGGCTTTACAGGCGGCCTGACTACCGGTCAAAAACGCCGCTGAGTAGTTGGTTTCTGACGGTGGTGGAACGTAGGTCACCAGCTGTACATCGGCAGATTTCAGTGCAGCATCAATACCGAATGTCGCTTCCAGCGGCGGTGCCACCAGATAAGCCATAGGATCGCCAAGCCGACATCCCGCTGTCGCGGAAAGATACGAACCCGTGCGCGATACGACGTGCGCCAGGAAGGCGGTATTTTCTGCGTCATTTGCCCACTGGAACGCCGCGCCACTTTCAATATTGGCAACCATGGCGTCCAGGCCCGCGCGAACTTCAGCCGGGTTCGGCCCGCCGAGCATAATCAGCACTTCACCTGCCGTGGGAGAAGGTCCGTGCGCCGCACCGGCATACAATGAGCGGCCATAAACCACTTCCACCATCGCCTGTTTTGTCGCTTCGTCTGCGGCAATATACGCCACGTCATCAGAATCTGCTGTGATGAGTCCGAGGCTACGTATATGTGGTGGTAATTTAAGTTCGCGAGCAAAACCGTCATTTACCGAGGCAATCACGCGCATCGCGGTGACTGATGGTCTTATCAAATCTAATGCTGGCATGATGTCTCCTTAACGGGTCATATTGATGCCGGATGCTTTCTGCTCCAGCATGCGCTTGGCCAAATCGACGATTACCGCAGCCGCTTCTACCGGAGGTGTACCGCCCTGGTGAATGTTCGAGATACAGGTGCGGTCAGCTTCAACGGTTGTCGCCACGCGCGGTGAATACACCGCGTAGCAGGAAAGGCTCTCCGACTGGCCGAGGCCCGGACGTTCCCCCACCAGTAGGATCACCGCTTTCGCCCCCAGCAGTTCGCCAATCTGATCTTCGATTTTTACGCGACCATAGCGAACAAAGAACGGCGTACCGACCTTCAGCCCGGCTTGTTTTAAACCCGACAGCAGCGGCGGCAGAATCTCTTCGTAGTTGGCGGTGATCGCATCGGTAGACAGGCCATCAGAGATAATCACCTGCACATCCGGGTTAGCCACACACTGCGATTTCAACGCTTCAATGGCTTCCGCACTCAGACGACGCCCCAGATCCGGGCGTGTCAGATACAGGTTTTTGTCACTGATTTCTGAACGAACTTCCAGCAACCCTTGCGCTTTCACCCACTCTTCCGGCACCTCTTTTAAGACCGTATCTTTCGAACGCGAATGGTCCGCCAGGAAACGCAACAACGCCTGAGTACGCGGGCGAGGACCGGCACGACCGGTGCACACGCGTGCTGCAGTACTGCGACGCAGTTCAGTCAACACGTCCGCACGGTGTGGATTTTCGACACCAATCCACGCTTTGGCTTCAGCAGAACCCAAGTCCATCGCACAGCTTTCACCTGTCGGCGCAGCACACTGTGTGGTGCTGCATTTCGCTTCCGGTGACGGTGCCTGAGCCTGCGGCTGTGACTCACCCATTGACGCCATTACGCTGCGTACAATTTCTTCAATCTGTTTTTGATCCATCGTGTGTCATCCCCGCGTCATCAGAAGAACAGTGACGGATCGCCCGCCCGTTTGGTCAGGCGACCGTTTGCCATAATGCCCATGGTTTCCAGCCAGCGCTCAAACTCCGGCGACGGACGCAGGTTCAGCAACTGGCGCACGGTCGCGGTATCGTGGAATGCAGTGGTCTGGTAGTTGAGCATGATGTCGTCACCGAGCGGCATGCCCATGATGTAGTTGCAGCCAGCGGTGGCGAGCAGAATCATCAGGTTTTCGTTGAGGTTCTGGTCAGCATCAGCATGGTTGGTGTAGCAGCAGTCACAGCCCATTGAGATGCCGCTCAGCTTGCCCATGAAGTGGTCTTCCAGACCGGCACGAATAATCTGACGGTCGTTGTAGAGATACTCTGGTCCGATAAAGCCAACCACGGTGTTCACCAGGAACGGATCGTAGTGACGCGCCAGCCCGTAGTTACGTGCTTCCATCGTCACCTGATCGGCACCAAAGTTAGCGCCAGCAGAAAGCGCAGACCCTTGCCCGGTTTCGAAGTACAGGCAGTTTTCCCCGGCGATACGGTTAAACTCCGCACCCACGGCACGCGCTTCATCCAGCATCGCCAGCTCAACGCCAAACTCTTTTAAGCCTTTTTCACTGCCGCAGATACTCTGGAAAATCAGCCCGCCCGGCGCGCCGCGACGAATTGCTTCAATCTGCGTGGTGACGTGCGCCAGTACGCAACCCTGGGTCGGAATGTTAAATTTGTCGATTACGCCATACACGGTATCGAGAACGCGGCTTAAGTTCTCCACATCATCCGTTACTGGGTTGACCCCAATGACCGCATCACCCGCACCGAAGGAAAGACCTTCATAGATTTGAGCGGCGATACTCTGTACATCGTCACGGGTATCGTTCGGCTGCAAACGGCAGCTAAAGGTGCCCGGCAGACCAATGGTGGTGTTCGCCTTTTTGATCACCGGCATTTTCTTGCCGCCGTAGATCAGGTCCGCGTTGGAACAGATTTTGGCCACCGCAGCAACGACTTCCGACGTTAACCCTTTGCGCGTAAACGCAATGTCATCGACAGAAGTTTCATCACTCAGCACATACTCGCGCAGCTCACTGATACTCCAGTTTTTGATGCGGTTATAGGCCGTTTCATTGACGTCATCCTGAATCAGACGCGTTACGCAGTCTTCTTCATAGGAAATCACCGGGTTATTGCGGATATCCGCCACCGTCATTTCCGACAACACCTGCTTGGCAGCCACACGCTCCTGCGAGCTTGTTGCGGCCACTCCTGCCAGCACATCCCCCGAACGCAGTTCGTTGGCTTTTGCCAGCACCTCTTTTACATCCTTAAACTGATAAACATTGCCGAACAATGTGGTCTTTAGTTTCATAAGTCGTTCCCTCAGGAAGGAAATGCGAGTGATTTCACCGTCACCGGCACAACCGATCCGCCAAAAAGAGGCGTACCAATGTCGATATAGTCCCCCGCCCGGACAACCACCTCATCGATGACTGCCAGCGGGTGTTGCTGTAACTGTGGGCGTAACAGCATGCCCAGGGCTTTACCAAAATCCTGCTCGGCTACCACCAGCAGGGGATGCGGATTCGGATAACGCGCGACGAAGGCCAGCAGCGCGTCAATCACCGTTAACAGCGCGGCGTAACGCACCGGTAACGAACCGGGCAGCGCAAGCACATAAGCATCCGTTTGTGGATCCAGATCGAGCTGCATCAATGCCTGTTGCCAGGCAGCAACCAAATCGGACTCATCCACCGGAATCGCCACCGGCAGATTGCGCAGCGGAAGCTGAACGCCCTCCAGCCAGATGGTGCTGCCCGAAAGCGACAGCGTATGCGCACCAGCGCCAATCACCGTGGCGCGCACGGTTTGCGCCGGGAACTGCACGTTCATCTCACGCAGACGCGGGTGCTCATGCAGCGCCGTGGCGAGCAGTGGCCCGATGTCGGAAAAACAGAACGGATCGGCAGGTTGGTTGCGGTAGCATTCGCCCACCCCGCCGGACAACGTAATCACTTCCGGTTTCACGCCCGCAGGCAGCAGACCGGTTTGCATCAGCGCCTGCGCCAGTGGTGAAAGCGTGCCTTCAATCACTTCCACAATCAGCGCCGCCATCCGTCGCGCCACCTGAACCAGTTGCGTGGCGTTAAGCGAACGCGCATCGGTGCTAGGGCCAAAAACGTCATTGACAATCATCTGTCCCGGCTGATGCGCGTGAACCACGCGCCCCTGGCCGTCCGTTTCCAGCAGACGCCCACCGACGTTCAGGCAGGCCGAACCGCTGACTTTCCCCGCGTCGAACAGCACGTAGTTCGAGGTCCCGCCACCGATGTCGATATTCAGTACACGGCACAACTTCTGCTCTGACAGAGTCTGGGCACCCGCACCATGACCAGCAATCACCGATTCCAGATGTGGACCGGCGCTGGCTACCACGAAATCGCCCAACGACTGGGAGAGCGTCATCACCGCCGGACGCGCATTGCGGGTTTTCGCACTTTCCCCGGTAATGATGATCGCGCCGGAATCGACGGTTTCTGGTGCGATACCCGCCGCCTGATACTGGGCGAGGATCAGCGCTTTCAGTTCGGCTTCTTTCAGCCCGCCCTGCTTATCAACGGGGGTAAAGAAAACCGGGCTTTGCCAGCTAATTTCGCGTTTGATGAATTCGTAGCGCGGCACCTGCGACACTGCCGCACGGTTAACCAGCTCAAGGCGGGAGAAGATCACCTGAGTGGTGGTGGTGCCGATATCGATACCGACGCTCAGTAGCTGGCGAGTATTCACGATTGCGCCTCCGGGTTGGTTTCTACTTCTGCTGGAACATCTTCATCTTTCGGTACCAACAGCATAGCCACACCAATCGCCGTCACGCCGCCAATCAGCTTGCCAACAATCATCGGGAAGATCATCGCGTTCATGTTCGCTGCGGCGAAACCTAAGTGGTCACCCAGCGCGAAGGCCGCGGAGACCGCAAAGGCGCAGTTGATCACTTTGCCGCGGGTATCCATATTCTTCATCATGCCGAACATTGGGATGTTGTTCGCCAGCGTCGCCACCATACCGGCAGCTGCAATATTATTGATTTTTAACAGATTACCGACGCTCATCAGCGGTTTTTCAAACCAGCGAGTCAGCAGCAGCACCATTGGGTAGGCACCGAGCAGTACGCAGGAAATAGAACCGATAACTTCGATGGCGCGCATCACTTCACCCGGTTTGTCGCCCGGAGCCATGAAGATGGGATCAAGCCCCGGGATCAGCTCCCAGCCGAGCAGGAATTTGACAACCGCTGCCGCCAGACCGATGGTGATCAGCGCCACGAGGAATTTCGCGAAGATCTGGAAGCCGTTGATCATTTTTTCCGGGATGAATTTCAGTCCCAGCGCCACCAGCACGGCCACGATCAGCACTGGGATCATATTCATCAGGATCAGCGCGAAGGTGAACTCCACCGGCTGCCCGTTGATTTCGACGCCGGAGTACATCGCAATCAAACCGCCCGCAATACAACCAATCGGAATGGTGACGATACCGGCCAGCACGCCCAGCGCCAGATAACGACGGTCAGACGGTTCAATAATCCCCAGCGCAACCGGAATGGAGAACACCAACGTCGGCCCCATCATCGCCCCAAGGATCAGGCCAGAGTACAGCCACGCCGCAACGTCGCCGCCCGCCAGTTCTTTCGCCAGGAAGAAGCCGCCCATATCGCACGCCAGCAGCGTTCCGGCAAACATCGACGGGTTCGCGCCCAACATTTCGTACAGCGGAATAATTACTGGCCCGAGCACATGCGCCAGTACCGGTGCCAGCGCGGTCATACCCACCATCGCCAGACCCAACGCGCCCATCGCCATAAAGCCTTCTTCAAACTGGCCGCCCGATCCCTCAATACTCTTACCGAACTTACCGAGGAAGCGTGCCGAACCGCCGAACTGCGACAGGATCCTGTCCACGGCGGCAATCAGCATAAAGAACATCATGATGTACATGATGATTTCGTTAATTCCCATAGCCCCTACTCCCTGTCATTTGTGATTTGTAGGCCGGATAAGACGTTTACGTCGCCTCCGGCATTAACGCCGTGTTATTGCCGGATGGCGGTGCGAGCACCTTATCCGGCCTACAGGCATTACCCGGCAGCCGCGTACAGGTCGATAATCTGTGCCTGCGTGGCGGTGCGTGGGTTACTGCGAATACAAATATCCTCCAGCGCGGCGTGAGCCCATGCGCTGTAATGCTCAGGCTTTGCCCCAACGTCAGAGAGTCGTTTGGTCTGGCCCACCTCGTTAATCAGATCGCTAACCGCGCTGATGGTGTCACGATCGTCCGATTTCTTATTGGTTAATGCCCGCCCGATATGGCTGAAGCGTTCGCGACACACCATGCGGTTAAACCCCATGACCGTGGGCAGCAGCATGGCATTAGCCTGTCCGTGCGGGATGTGCAGCGTCGCCCCCGGCTGGTGCGCCATTGCATGGCACAAGCCCAGCCCCGCACTGGAAAACGCCATTCCGGCCATACAGGAGGCCAGTAACATGCTTTCGCGTGCCGCCAAATCCTGACCGTAGCCGACGGCCTTCGGCAGCGATTTGCCGATCATTGCAATCGCGCCAATCGCCAGGCTGTCGGTAAACGGCGTCGCGTTCAGCGCGCTGTAGGCTTCAACCGCATGGGTCAGCGCATCAATTCCGGTCATCGCCGTCACGTGCGCGGGCACACCTTCCGTCAGCGCTGCATCAAGAATCGCCACATCCGGCATCAGGGTTGCATGCGCCAGCACTTTCTTCAGCCCGGTCGCGGCATCAATAATCACCGTGACGTTGGTGGTTTCTGAGCCTGTTCCGGCGGTAGTCGGTACAGCAATCAGTGGCAACCGTGGACGTAACACGCTGCGTTCGTCCATGTCAGCCAGCGTCTGGGTCGGGTTGGTCACCAGCAGTGCGACCGCTTTGGCCGCATCCAGTACGGAACCGCCACCAAAGGCCACGACGCCGTCGCACTTCGATTCACGCAGTTGCGCGACCGCCGCGCAGACATCCGTGATGCACGGCTCGCCCACCGGGCACGGCCACAGCGTCATCGCCACACCTTTCATCGCCAGGCTACGCTCAAGCGAGGCCGTCATTCCCGCCTGATGCAGGAAGCTATCCACCATGACAAACATATGCGTCAGTCCGCGCGTTTGCGCTTCCTGCCCGCAGGTGCTGAGCGCACCCAACCCGCACAATGTGACAGGGGGAACACTAAACGTTTTAACGCGTTGCAGATTCAGGGTGTCGAATGCCTGAAAGAGCGCGGTCTGCAATTCAGCTTGCATAGATTCCTTCCGCTTTTTCTTTTCCGCTATTTGCAATCGCCAGCGGGGTCATGAACAGGCTGTGCTGCGGTAAGTGCACTTGCAGTTCCGGAAAACGCTTACGGAACAGCTCATCGACTCCCGGCTGCATGCAGGAACCACCGGCCAGCCATAAATCGGTAACTCCCTGTCCTGCAATATGGTGAGCTACGATTTCCGCCATCTTTTCGTAGACCGGCTTCACCACCGGCCAAATTTCTTTACCGTTGCTGCGCTTGTACTGCTCAGCTTCTTCGAGCTGAATGCGGCGATTTCCCGCCAGCGTCAGGGAAATGTGGTGTCCACCGGTCGCTTCATCGGCGGAGTAGGTCACTTTGCCCTGTTTAACAATGGCAATTCCGGTAGTACCACCACCAATATCCACGACCCCGGCGTTATCAAGTTGCAGCAGATCCGCAACCGCGGTCGGCTCGTCTAACACATGACTCACGTCAAGCCCGGCGGATTCCAGCACGTTGATGGAGATACGCGGGTCGGTTCCCGGTGGGAATGAGGTCGCCGCATGGGTAAAACGGCAACCTAACTGTTGTTCAAGCGTATCGAGATGGCGACGAACGATGGTCACCGCACCGAAGAAATCCCAAACGATGCCATCGCGCACAACATCAGCCCAGTCCAGACAGACCGCAACCGGCTGCCCGTCGCTGTCGACAACCATCGACACCACATCACATGTCCCCAAATCAACGCCCAGCCACAGCGGTGATTCGCTCACGGCAGGTGTCTGGTTACATAGCGTTGCCGCTTTTTGCAGTCTGGGTGTGAGCCAACGTTGTTCGTCGTGCGCCATCTCTTTCTCCCTATAGCCTGATGGACTAACTGTTATACGATGCGAAACGCATCCACCAACACACAGCGACGCAGACGCACAAACGTGCGCGCACTGGTCACCCCTTCCCCGGTTGGCGTGGTAATGGTCATCGTGGTCCAGCCTTCGCCGCCGAGTCCCAGGCCTGCAATACACGGCCCATTCTTGACGAAAATGCTGGTATCAATGGCGTTAGCCATACGGTTCATATTGTCGATGTTGCGTGAGTGCATTGCCGCCGTGTGGTGGCAACCACCTTCAAGCTTGACCGCCAGTTCAATGGCTTCATCGACGTTAGCGACCCGCACGACCGGCAGCACCGGCATCATCAGTTCGGTAACGGCAAACGGATGAGTCGCGGAGGTTTCGACGAATAACAGACGGGTTTGCTCCGGTACGTTCAGACCAATTGCCGCAGCGATTTTTCCGGCATCGCGCCCGACCCAGTCACGGCTGACCGTACCTTTGCCGCGCTCATCAACATTTTTCAGCAGCACCGGTTGCAGTTGCTCAGCCTGGGCCGCCGTCAGCTTGACCGCATGCTGGCTTTCCATCAGGCGCATCAGTTCGTCGGCAACACTGTCGACAACAATCAGCACTTTTTCGTCGGCACAAATGATGTTGTTATCAAACGATGCGCCTTTGACGATGGACTGTGCTGCACGTACCAGATCGGCCGTTTCATCGACCACCACTGGTGGATTACCCGCACCTGCGGCAATCAGACGTTTATTGGTGTGTTTACGCGCCGATTCCACTACCGCTTCGCCGCCGGTTACCACCAGCAGGCCGATACCAGGGTACTTGAACAGACGCTGAGCGGTTTCGATATCCGGGTTGGCAACGGTGACCAGCAGATTCGCCGGGCCACCCGCAGCAACCACCGCCTGGTTGAGCAGGGTGATGGCGCGCTGAGAAACACGTTTAGCCGCCGGGTGCGGAGCAAAGACCACGCTGTTACCCGCAGCAATCAGGCTGATGGCGTTGTTAATGACGGTTGCCGCCGGGTTGGTGGACGGTGTCACCGAAGCCACTACGCCCCACGGTGCGTTTTCAATCAAGGTCAAGCCGTTATCGCCGGTCAGAACCTGTGGAGACAGGCATTCCACACCCGGTGTGCCACGGGCCTGAGCCACGTTTTTGGCAAATTTATCTTCAACGCGTCCCATGCCGGTTTCACTAACGGCAAGCTCCGCTAATTCTCTGGCGTGTTTTTCGCCCGCTTCACGAATAGCGTGAATGGCCAGTTGGCGCATAGCGACGCTTTTCAGCCCCTGCTGGGCCAGTTTTGCAGCCGCCACTGCGTCATCCAGGGAGGCAAAAACGCCCATTTCTTGAACGGCACTAACGGGCTGGCTGCTGTCTTTCATTTTCAGCAGTACCGCTTTCACGACCTGTTCAATATCCTGTTGATTCATGATTTTCTGCCCTATTTATGGAAGATCACCTGACCACCTGCCACCACTTCATCGACAATGCCAATCACGCACAAATCGACAGGCGATGATTCGTTATGGTGCGCCTGACGGGCTGAGCTTCCGCTGACCAGCAGCACCCACTCTCCGTTTCCCGCTCCGATGCTGTCGATCGCAACAGCACACTGCCCGTCAGGATTTCCCTGGGCATCAATCATTTCCACCATCAGCAACTTATCGTGCGCGAGTCCCTGATGGCGTACGGTACAAACGATTTGTCCTGTGACGATTGCCAGTTTCATACCCGCCTCCGTGGCATATTTCAGGTAAAACCTCCCCCTACCCTCCGCAGAAGGTAATGTGAAAAGGAGAGAGGGTGACGCCAGCAATGAAGTCTGTGGCGTCACATGGACGACTTACATGTCGTTGCTATCGCCTTTAAAGCTGATCGGGAAGACTTCTTCCAGATCGCCATGCGGGCGCGGAATCACGTGTACAGAAACCAGTTCCCCAATGCGCTGTGCTGCAGCAGCACCCGCATCCGTTGCTGCTTTGCAGGCCGCCACGTCGCCACGAACCATTGCAGTAACCAGACCGCCACCGATTTGCTTCACGCCAACCAGTTTCACGCGTGCCGCTTTAACCATTGCGTCAGAAGCCTCAATCAGTGCAACCAGGCCCCGGGTTTCAATCATTCCTAATGCTTCCATTGTGCTTTCCTCTTAAGTAGAAGGGGTCCAGAACGGGACCTAAACAACCAGTGTTTGTGAGGCGTCTTCACGACTCACGTCAGTCTGGCGCGGCACTGCTGCCACCAACACCAGTTCGATAATTTCCTGCACGCTACAGCCGCGAGAAAGGTCATGAAGCGGTGCGGCAAGCCCTTGAATCAACGGACCGACTGCACGATACCCTCCCAGGCGCTGAGCGATTTTGTAACCAATGTTGCCTGCCTCCAGTGACGGGAAGACCATCACATTGGCATTGCCGTGTAGCGGACTGGCAGGCGCTTTTTGCGCGGCGACATCCGGTACAAAAGCGGCATCAAACTGCAGTTCACCATCAACGGTGAGCTGCGGTGCGCGTTCACGAACGATGTCCGTGGCCTGCTGCACGTTGGCAACGTTGGGATGGCGCGCACTGCCATTACTTGAAAAGGACAGCATGGCGACACGCGGTTCTTCTCCGGTAATGGCCTGCCAGGTCTGCGCACTGGCAATCGCAATATCCGCCAGTTGTGCAGCAGTTGGCTGCGGCACAACGCTGCAATCGGCAAACCCTAATGACGGCCCGAGGTACTGCGGCAGCATCAGGAAAATTGACGACAGCGTTTTGCATCCCGGCTGTAACCCAATGATGCGTAGCCCTGCACGCAGCACATTCGCGGTTGATGACAGGTTGCCAGCAATACAAACATCGGCTTTACCTGCGCTGACCATCGCGGCCGCGAACATTAGCGGATCGTTGAGTTTCTCAAGTGCATCTGGCGGCGTTTTCTCTTCCGCCCGAGCCAGCCAACGCAGCGCAAATTCCTCTCGCATTTGCGGGTTGCTTTGTGGGTCGATCACCTGAATACCGTCCATTGCCACGCGATGGCTGAGGGCAAACTGGCGCAGCGCGAACGGGCTGGCGACGAGAATGGGATGCGCCAGGCCGTGCTGATGCAGGTAGTTCGCGGCTTTCAGCACCCGAACATCCAGCGCATCCGGGAACACCACCCGAGCGGGTGCGCGCTGGGCGAGTTGACGAGCACGTTCAATGATCATTGCTTCTCCCCCAGTCGCTGTTGGATTTGGCTGACGCTTAGCGGATGCTTCGCCACGCTCAGAATCATCATCACGTAGACCGTACTCGACAGGCGATTCAGCGCCTGCAGAATGTCCGGTCGCAATACTTCAAAACTGCGGGTGATAAACACCTGCGCCGCTACGGTTTCCGTTTCACGGACTTTGGTGCGCAGCAGATTGAGCAATGCAGAATCGCGTCCATGGCTGGCTTCAGGCACCAGATGATCGTGATCCAGATAGCGCAATGGCTGATGCGACAGGCGGTGCAAGTCTTCATCGCTTAAACCGACGATTGACTGCGCGGACAGCGGTTCGTCCATGGCATCGGCACGCATAATGTTGCCCAAACGTGAGCGGATATCCGCCAGCCATGGCTGCCACGGCTCCGCCAGTTCAATCTGCAGCCACACCGCCAGACCGATGGTGCTGTCCAGCGCCGCACGAAATCCCAGCCGCGGATCGCTTTTGGCGACCATCTTGTCCGCCGTCAGATGTGTCAGCGTGTCAGGCTTCTTCATCACCGGTTGATGGCACAGTTCGCAACTGGCCTGTGGATGCGTATCACTACTGGTTAAACCATGCACCGGCTGCGGCTGCTGTTCTTCGTCATCGATAAACAGACTTCCCTGCTCGTCGATAAATTTAATGCGCAGATGTCGACTTTCCAGCAGTTCCCGGGCAGACGGCGTCAAGCGAGCATCAGCGGGGAGGTGAATTTCAGCTCCTTCGCTAAGCGTGTGATTCGCTCTTAGCCATGCTTCGGTAATGAAATCCTTCATACATCCGCCTTAGCAGGACTGCCAGTTCGCAGGCCAGGCCACATACAGGAATTTCACAGTCGATGGCGTACCAAACTCGATGCTGGAGCCTTTCGGGATAAACATCACATCCCCGGCTTTCGCAATCATGGTTTCGCCTTCATGACGAACGTGCAGTTCGCCTTCCAGAATCATGTCGATTTCGTCGTAGTTCAGCGTCCATGGGAAAAAAGCGTTATCCCACTGCATGAAGCCGGCGGCCATACTGCTGCCGTCCTGGTCGGTCACTAAGTCGGTTAAGCCAACACAGTGCGGTTGAGCACCGTCAAAACGACCAAACTTCACGCTACTGCCGTCAATGACTTTCACGCCGCCTTTGCCGGTAACCGAGTTAAAGCTCGGCTGCATTCCGCCCTGCTCCAGCGACTGCTTCTCCTTCATGACTTTATCCATCAGCTGCGCGACCAGGCTTTCGGTGAACTGCCCTTCCGGCAGTTGCGCGATGATGGTTTCGCGAATGCGCTGACTTTCCGACTTGCCATCATCCACTGGAGCGGCCGTTGCGGCGGTTGCTGCAACTGGCGCTGATTCGTCGCATTCAGTGATAGTGACGCCCAGCAGCTCCGCAACCTCGCGAGCCTCCGGGGTGATGATGCTGGCGCGCAGAACAACCGACAATTCCTGTTCGCCGCGTGCGTGGGCCGCACGAATATCGTTAGCTGTGATGAGTTTTTTCACCTGCCCTTTCCTCCTTTTGGCTGAGCTCAGTCAGATAATCCACCAGGTGCTGCACGCTGCGCGGGTCATGGCTATTGAGTTCAAAAATTGGCTCCTGGAACCCTATCCCGCGAAGTAGTTGTCGCGTTGCGGCGACGTCGGCATCCGGCATGTCCGTTTTACTGATAACGGCGATTTGTCGTTTACTGGCGCCGATATCCAACAGCCCGGCAGGTAAGCGACTTTCTTTATCATTTGCCGCGTGTATATAAATCAACGTATCAACATCTTGCAGCGTGGTAATTAAGGCGTGATACCAGCGCGGATGGCTAAAATATTCTCCGGGTGTATCGATATCACCGTTTTCATTAAACTCCACGGCCTGTGTTTTTCTGGCGAGGGAGTAATTTCCCTGGAGCGCATTAAAAAGCGTTGTTTTCCCCGCCCCGACCGTACCGACAAAAGCAATACGTTTCATCGCCGCCTCTGATTAACTTTTTGTCAGGTTGCACAAAGTGAAATTTAATACCCGACCCAGGCCGCTAACGGTCTGCAATAATGCTTCTTCGACCGCACCAACAGAGCCGTAGATCACCAGCGCACCACTGAATCTATCGAGAAAACCGATATGTACATCTGCTGCCTTCATAGCCAAATCGCCGGCGATCATCGCGGTTTCTCCCGGCGTAAGCGTCATGATGCCGATAGCACCCGCTTCGGGAACACCGATCTTTTTCGCCAGTTCTTCACCGGGGTGCGCAATCAGATGCGCCAGCGTGACCTGTTTTCCCGGCACAAATTCCTGAATGATGCGTTCTTTTTCCATTGCTCACCGCCTCTGCTAAAACTGTCCTCATCGTGGCAATTTTTTGTCAGAGTAAATAACAAAATTCGGCAAGTGGGTTTAAAAGGTGAAGTAGATCACTAAGAAATGAAAAATAAAAAGGCGCGGGAGAACCCCGCGCCGGAAATAATTAAAGTGAAATTACAGCGGTTGCGTTTGGGCTTCTACGACCGCCAGCGCCACCATATTAACGATACGACGAACAGAGGCAATCGGCGTTAATACGTGAACAGGTTTAGCGACCCCCATCAGCACCGGCCCCACGGTAACACCTTCCGAACTGGAAACGCGTAGTAAGTTGTAACTAATACGGGCAGCTTCCATATTCGGCATCACCAGAATATTGGCTGAGCCTTTCAGCGGGCTGTCCGGCATCCGATCGTTACGAATGCTCTCTACCAGCGCCGCATCACCGTGCATTTCACCGTCGATCATCAGCTCAGGCGCACGCGCCTTAATCAGCTCCAGCGCGTCGCGCATTTTGCTGGCGGATGGGCAATTGGAAGAGCCAAAGTTAGAGTGCGACAGCAACGCCACTTTCGGTTCGATACCGAAACGACGCACTGTTTCTGCCGCCATCACGGCGATTTCAGCCAGCTGTTCCGGCGTCGGGTCATCGTTAACGTAGGTATCCGCAATAAAGGTGTTTCCGCTTGGCAGCAGCAGCGCATTCATCGCCCCTGCCGTATGGACACCTTCACGATGACCAAACACCTCTTTCACCACGCTGAAATGCTCATGGTAGTCGCCAATCGTACCGCAGATCATTGCATCTGCTTCGCCACGCTGCACCATGATCGCACCGATCACCGTGGTGTTGGCGATCACTGCGCGCTGCGCCTGTTCCTGGGTGATCCCCCGGCGCTTCATGATCTGGTAATACTCGCTCCAGTACTCTTTGAAGCGTGGATCGGATTCATTATTGACGATCTCGAAATCGACGCCAGCTTTGATCTGCAAACCCAACTTCTGGATACGCATTTCGATCACGCTCGGACGACCAATCAGGATCGGCTTCGCCAGGCCTAAGGTGATCAATTCCTGCGTTGCGTGCAGTACACGCGCTTCTTCCCCTTCCGTCAGCACCACACGCTTCGGCGCTTTGCGCGCCAGCGAGAAAATCGGCTTCATGAACAGGTTGGTTTTGTAAACGAATTCGGTCAGCTTATCGATGTAAGCGTCAAAATCAGCAATCGGACGTGTCGCCACGCCAGAATCCATCGCCGCTTTCGCTACCGCTGGCGCGATTTTGACAATCAGTCGTGGGTCAAACGGTTTAGGAATAATGTATTCCGGGCCGAAGCTCAGATCCTGATCGCCGTAAGCCGAAGCCACGACTTCGCTCTGTTCAGCATGCGCCAGTTCTGCAATCGCGTGTACCGCGGCCAGTTTCATCTCTTCGTTGATGGCGGTAGCACCCACATCCAGCGCACCACGGAAGATGAACGGGAAGCACAGGACGTTGTTAACCTGGTTCGGGTAGTCGGAACGACCAGTACAGATGATGGCATCAGACCGGACTTCTTTCGCCAACGGCGGCAGGATTTCCGGTTCCGGGTTGGCAAGTGCCAGGATCATTGGCGCACGGGCCATTTTCTTGACCATTTCCTGAGTCAATACTTTCGGACCCGAGCAGCCGAGGAAAATGTCTGCACCGTCAATCACGTCATCCAGCGTACGCTTACCGTCATCTACCACCGCATAAGCCGCTTTGGTTTCCGCCATATTCGGCTCGCGGTCTTTGTAAATCACGCCTTTGGAGTCGCAGACCACAATGTTGTGCTTCTGCATACCCAGCGCCACCAGCAGGTTCATACAGGCAATCGCCGCAGCACCTGCGCCAGACACCACCATGCGCACATCAGAAATATTCTTCTCTACCACCCGCAGACCGTTAAGAATTGCGGCCGTACTGATAATCGCAGTGCCGTGCTGGTCATCATGGAATACCGGAATATTCATGCGCTCACGCAGCTTTTGCTCAATGTAGAAACATTCCGGCGCTTTGATGTCTTCGAGGTTGATACCGCCAAATGTAGGTTCGAGGGCCGCCACGACATTGATAAATTTATCCGGATCGAGTTCATCGACTTCAATATCGAACACGTCAATTCCGGCGAATTTCTTAAACAGAACGCCTTTACCTTCCATCACGGGTTTACCGGCTAGCGCACCGATGTTACCCAGTCCCAGCACCGCAGTACCGTTAGAGATAACCGCGACAAGGTTGCCACGCGCGGTATATTTGTAGGCTGCCAGCGGGTCTTTTTCAATTTCAAGGCACGGTGCAGCTACGCCCGGCGAGTAGGCCAGAGCAAGATCACGCTGTGTTGCCAGCGGCTTGGTCGGAGAAACCTGGATTTTACCGGGTACTGGAAATTCGTGGAAATCGAGGGCGCTTTGTTTTAACTGGTCATCCATCTTGTTGTTCCTTTCACGTATCTATCAAAAAAGTGGCGCGGGTAACCATTCTGCTGAGCCGCACATTATCACCTCAGTCAGCGGCACAAACTTTGAAGGCCTCCAAACTCTCACCATTCAAAGAAAGAATTTGTTATCAATTTATAACAGCTATGTTACCTGCTTAAGCCAGCAATACCATGCCTGTCTGCTATGCTTTTTGCTGACAACGCCCGCAATTTTCCCAAAAGTGTGAATCACAACACGCATCTAACGCTTTACTTTTCAAGGAGTATTTCCTATGACCCGTAAAGAGCTTGCCAATGCCATTCGTGCGCTGAGTATGGATGCCGTCCAAAAAGCTAACTCTGGCCATCCCGGTGCACCGATGGGCATGGCCGATATCGCTGAAGTGCTGTGGAACGATTTTCTCCACCACAACCCAACCGACCCCAGCTGGTACGATCGTGACCGATTTATCCTGTCCAACGGTCATGCCTCTATGTTGCTCTACAGCCTGCTACACCTTTCCGGCTACGATCTGCCGTTAGAAGAGCTAAAGAATTTCCGCCAACTGCACTCAAAGACGCCAGGGCATCCGGAAATTGGCTACACACCGGGCGTGGAAACCACCACGGGTCCACTGGGTCAGGGACTCGCAAACGCGGTTGGGATGGCCATCGCTGAACGGACGCTGGCTGCACAATTTAATCAGCCGGATCACGAAATTGTCAGTCACTTCACCTACGTCTTTATGGGTGACGGCTGTCTGATGGAAGGGATTTCTCACGAAGCCTGTTCGCTGGCGGGCACACTGGGGCTAGGTAAACTGATCGGTTTCTACGATCACAACGGTATCTCGATTGATGGCGAAACCAAAGGCTGGTTTACCGACGATACAGCGAAACGCTTTGAAGCCTATCACTGGCATGTGGTGCACGAGATTGATGGCCACGACCCTGAAGCCGTGAAGCAAGCAATTGTGGAAGCACAGCGCGTAACCGATAAGCCGTCACTGATTATTTGTCGGACGGTGATTGGTTTTGGCTCCCCCAATAAAGCAGGAAAAGAAGAAGCGCACGGTGCCGCGCTGGGTGAACAAGAAGTGGCGTTGACCCGTCAGAAACTGGGCTGGCATCACCCGCCCTTTGAGATCCCGAAAGAAATTTACCGGGCATGGGATGCACGCGAAAAAGGGGAAAAAGCGCAACAGAACTGGAATGCGAAATTCGCGGCTTACCAACACGCATACCCGGAACTGGCAGCAGAGTTTACCCGCCGGATGCGCGGCGAACTCCCCGACGAATGGGAAAAAACAACCCAGAAATACATTACCGAACTGCAGGCTAATCCGGCCAAAATCGCCAGCCGCAAGGCTTCGCAAAATACACTGAACGCCTACGGGCCAATACTCCCTGAACTGCTGGGTGGTTCAGCAGATCTCGCACCCAGCAACCTGACTATCTGGAAAGGCTCTGCATCTCTGAAAGAAGATCTCGCCGGCAATTATATTCACTACGGCGTGCGTGAATTTGGCATGACCGCCATTGCCAACGGCATCGCTCATCATGGTGGTTTTGTGTCGTATACGGCGACCTTCCTGATGTTTGTTGAGTATGCCCGTAACGCCGCACGCATGGCGGCACTCATGAAAGCCAGGCAGATCATGGTCTATACCCATGACTCGATTGGCCTGGGAGAAGATGGACCGACGCACCAGGCCGTCGAACAACTCGCCAGCCTGCGCCTGACACCTAACTTCAGCACCTGGCGTCCGTGCGATCAGGTGGAGACAGCGGTCGGCTGGAAGCTGGCGGTGGAGCGTCATGACGGACCCACGGCGTTGATCCTCTCCAGACAGAATCTGGCACAGATTGAACGTACGCCCGAGCAGGTGAAGCAGATTGCCCGCGGTGGCTATGTGCTGAAAGACAGTGGAGGAAAACCCGATGTCATCCTGATTGCTACAGGTTCAGAAATGGAAATTACATTGCTGGCGGCGGAAAAGCTGACGGGTGAAGGCCGCAATGTCCGTGTGGTTTCACTGCCCTCAACAGATATTTTCGACGCCCAGGATGAGGCTTACCGGGAATCGGTTCTGCCGGCAAACGTGAGCGCACGCGTGGCAGTAGAAGCGGGTATTGCCGACTACTGGTACAAATATGTCGGTCTGAAAGGCGCAATTGTCGGCATGACGGGGTATGGGGAATCTGCTCCGGCAGACAAACTGTTCCCTTTCTTCGGCTTTACGGTGGAGAACATCGTCGAAAAAGCGCATAAAGTGCTGAACGCCTGATGGCGACGCTCACGCGTCTTAGCAGGCCGACGAAATCTATCACCTTCAGCCCGTATAAGGCGCAGTCGCATCCGGCATTAAATTAACGCGTGATCCACAGCGTGGGCCAGGCATCTGGTCCATGCCAGTTATCACAACTTGGCTCTTGTGCGTAACGCACCAAACGAAAGCGCTGGCCGTCAAACCGCCAGCGTGTCTGGATCCCGCAGTCCGATAAACCTCGCCCTTTGGCGAGAGTGACCAACTCACGAGATTTCTCGTCAAACGTGGCATTGGTCAGCTCCATGTCGGTACTGTCTGCATCTGTTTTAAATGGCAGGCTCAGACGTACAGCGCGAGAGGTAAACGGTGTGGCACGAGAAACGGTCCATGCCAGATCGATCGTGTTGTATGCCCCTGCTTCGCAGCCGATCATCAGTAGAGCTTTATCGTCCGTTAAGGCGAAAACCCGAATCTCACGACGCATGGGATCGAGTGAACAGCGGATGCCATTGATCCGCCAGTTGCCATAATCCAACAGCTCGCTACGCTCCTGTTGAGTGAGTGGCGTTGGCGTGGAATTAACCACCGCCACACCTTTCAGGGCGGGAGCCGGCGGAACGCTGAGCGGCGGCTCGTCTCCTTTCTCAATCCAGGCGGTTTCACTACCGACGCGCTTTTGTTGCGCATCAATAAACAACAATGCTGCTTTCAACCCAGACAGAGAAAGTGTTTGCGTACCTTTTTGTAGGGTAATGGCTTTCGCATCCTGCACGGTTTGTAAAAATGTACCGATGGTAGCCGGATCATCCGTCATCAAATGCCAGGGCGTAATACGCCAGTGTTCACCGGACAATGGGAGTGGCGTGCCGTCCAACAGCAAGCGCGGCGCAATATCGGCCTCTTTGACATCAGGAGAATCCATACCACCAAGTTCAATACGTAACACAGCATCGGTATGCGCCCCGGCACTGCGGCTTAGGGTCATCACCAGGCCGTGATGATCTCCCGTATTTCGCGCCACGCAGAAGTTTTGATTGTTGCAGGTCACCTGCCAATCAGAAAATGCCTGTTGCGCAGGCGCCGCCCACAGCAAGCGGGCCGGTAGCAGGCCGAGCAGGAACAAGAAAATAATGCGATAGCGCATGGACGGTACAACCCCGAAATCAAAACACACAGCCCAGGCGGTATCTTCCTTGCGCGACTGATGAGGCTCAATAAGAATCGTCGGATTGGCCTGTATCTTTGTAAAGAAATATAAACTCTGACCGCTAATCCATAAGATGCGACGATTGCAGGTAGTTAAGTAAAAGCACCGTTTTCCCGTCGCGAATCTCGCCCGTTTTGATCATCGATAGTGCCTGTTCAAAAGGCAATTCCAGTACTTCAATATCCTCATCTTCAATACCGCCACCCGCATTTGCCCGTTGGCTGTCACTGTATTGCGCGATAAAAAAGTGAATGATCTCCGTCACGCCGCCCGGCGACATATATAACTCAAAAAGTTTCCGTGCTTCGCCCACTTCATAGCCGGTCTCTTCAATAGCTTCTTTACGAATGCAAACTTCCGGTTCATCGTTATCCAGCAACCCGGCGCAGGCTTCAATCAGTTGTCCACTTTCATTGCCGTTGACCCAGGTCGCAATACGAAACTGACGGGTCAGCACGACGGTTTTTTTCTCCGGGTTATACAGCAAAACTGTGGCACCGTTACCGCGATCGTAAACCTCACGTTTGTGGCGAATGACCTCGCCATTGCTGCGGGTCAGGTCATAGGTGATATTGCGCAGGATGAAGTAGTTATCAGAAAGGACTTTATCTTTGATGAGGGTAATTTTTTGCGACATACCGGCTCCACAGCAAGAAGTGAGAAATAATACTACGCCGTGAAACCGGGTTTGTCTTGACCTTAGGCTAATGAGATTTGACTGATTTTACGCCCAGCCAGTCAATGATGCCCTGTGCGGCATGTCGCCCTTCCGCCATCGCAGTAACGACCAGGTCCGCACCGCGAACTGCATCACCACCAGCAAAGATTTTCGGATTACTGGTTTGATACCGGTATGCACTCTCCACATTCGCTGCAATACGTCCCCAGTTGTCGACCTTCACACCCTGACTCTCGAGCCACGGCATACCGTGCGGGTGAAAACCAAACGCCATAATCACCGCATCAGCGGGCATGACAAACTCACTCCCGGCAACAGGGACCGGGCGGCGACGCCCCTGAGCATCAGGCTCACCGAGTTGAGTACGTAAAAAACGTACGCCGCTGACGCGTCCATCAGCCTTTAACATCAGTTCAACCGGCTGAACGTTAAATTCGAAATTGGCTCCCTCTTCACGCGCGTTCTTCACCTCTTTTTTCGAGCCCGGCATGTTGGCTTCATCACGACGATAGGCGCAGGTCACCTGACTCGCACCGTGACGTAACGCGGTTCGCACACAGTCCATCGCCGTATCGCCGCCGCCCAGCACGACAACGTTCAGCCCTGCGGTATCAATAAAGGGCTCTTCCGGCAACGCATCCAGCCCCATCACCTGTTTGGTATTGGCAATCAGGAACGGCAGTGCATCATAAACGCCCGGCGCATCTTCATTTGGTAGATCGGCTTTCATCGAACGATAAGTACCAACCCCCACAAATACGGCGTCGTAATCGTCCAGCAACGAGGACAGCGCCACGTCTTTACCCACTTCACAGTTCAGTTCGAAATGAATGCCCATGGCGCTAAAGATTTCACGGCGGCGCGCCAGCAGCGATTTGTCCAGCTTGAAAGCCGGAATACCAAAGGTCAGCAAACCGCCGATTTCAGGATGACGATCGAACACGGTGGCGCTGACGCCGTTTCGCGCTAACACATCAGCACAGGCAAGACCTGCCGGACCAGCGCCAATAATAGCGACACGTTTATCGACTTTCTGTACATGGCTTAGGTCAGGTCGCCATCCTTTGCTCAGCGCACGGTCAGAAATATAACGTTCAATATTGCCGATAGTCACCGCGCCATGTTCGTTCCGCACCGTGCAGGCCCCTTCGCACAGTCGGTCCTGCGGACAGACGCGTCCAGTCACCTCTGGCAGGCAGTTAGTCTGGTGAGAAAGCTCTACCGCCGCATCAATGTTCCCGGCTTTTACCAGTTCAATCCACTGCGGGATGTGGTTATGCAGTGGGCATGTCCATTCGCAAATACTGTGCTCGCCACACTTCAGGCAACGAGATGCTTCCCGCTCCGCCTGCGCCGTACGAAATGGCAGGTATATTTCATCAAAGCTGGTTTTACGGGCTTCTAAAGCCAATTTATCCGGCTCACCGCGCGGTGGCGTCGCCTGCATCTGCTCGCGCCTGGTGAGCAAATGGGGCGTAAAATCGGTCGCGCTGGCATGCCAGGGCTGACTTTCGAGACTTGCCGTACGCAGCCGGCGTGCTTTTGATAATCCGGTAAGCGAACTTTCCGTCACCAGTTGTAACGCCTGCGCCGGACAGTTCTCCACGCAAGCCGGACCCTCTTCACGCCCCTGACACAGGTCGCATTTGTGCGCTGTTGCTTTTACCTTTCCTTTAGCGACAGGAGTGAGTACGATCTGCATCGTACCAAAAGGACAGGCAACGACGCACGATTTGCAGCCAATACACTTTTGCGCATTCACCTGAACGCTGTCGTGCTCATGACTAATGGCCCCATTCGGGCAACTTCTGGCACAAGGGGCATCTTCACAGTGGTGGCAGGTGACTGCACTGCGCTGTTGCTGATGCTTGATGACGGTAATTCGGGGCTGAAAATGCCGTTGGCTCAGGACATGTTGCTCGTCATTGTGGGCCATGACGCAGGCGACCTCACAGGCGTGGCATCCCAGGCACTGTTGGCTATTGACCATAATAAAACGATTCATGGCTTCCTTCTTTTTTGGTTGCGAAAACCTTATTCTTTATATGACTGTTGTTATTAACCGACCCTGAAGAGGGCGGCAATGTTCATTTGCCCAGGAAGCACAACTATTTATCCAGAACCTGTGGCAGATCAATTTATTTCATCGAATATGAAATTGTGTTTCATTTAATAATCAGTTTCATGATTACTTTTTTAACATTTATCAAATACGCTGAATCGTTCAGGTTGAGTCGGAGCGTGGCGTGAATTGTGTGAGGGTGCGCAAGTGACGGTAAAGCGTCCGGTCTCGGCCAGCCTGGCTAAGGCTTTTTTCTATATAGTATTGCTGTCGATTCTCTCAACGGGTATTGCACTGCTTACGCTGACCAGCAGCTTGCGGGATGCTGAAGCCATCAATATTGCCGGCTCTCTGCGTATGCAGAGCTATCGATTAGGTTACGATTTGCAAAGCCAGAGCCCACAGTTAAACGCCCACCGTCGGCTTTTCCAGCAAGCGCTTAACGCGCCAGCATTGCAAAACCTGAACGCCTGGTATGTTCCGCAAGCGGTAAAAAGTCGCTATGGCCGCCTGCATGCTAACTGGCTGGAAATGAATGCCCGCCTGACCAATGGCGACTTACAGTGGTATCAGTCCAATATCAACAATTACGTCGATCAAATAGATCTCTTTGTGCTGGCACTTCAGCATTATGCCGAGCGCAAGGTGATGTTGGTTTTTGGCATATCGCTGGCGGGGGGGATCGGCATCTTCACCCTCGTCTTCTTTACGCTACGGCGTATTCGCCAGCAGGTCGTGCGCCCGCTGAATAAGCTGGTGATGGCCAGCCAGCATATTGAACACGGTCGGTTTGATATCTCACCGCTGGATACACAACTCCCCAACGAACTGGGATTACTGGCGAAGACGTTCAGCCAGATGTCGAGTGAGTTGCATAAGCTGTACCGCTCGCTGGAAGCCTCCGTCGCCGAGAAAACCCACGATCTCCACGAAGCCAATCGCCGCCTGGAAGTGTTATATCAATGTTCCCAGGCATTGAATACCAGCCAGATTGACGTGTACTGCTTCCGCCATATTTTACAGATTGTCCGCGAACATGACGCCGCGTATTTTCTGGAGCTCACCGTCGGTGATAACTGGCGAATCAGCGAAGGAACAGCAAGCCCTGAACTGCCGATGCAGATCCTGCCCGTCACGATGCAAGATACGGTGTACGGTGAACTGCACTGGCAAAGCCCGAATGTCAATGCGTCCACACCACTACTCAACAGCGTATCAACTATGCTCGGGCGCGGGCTGTACTTCAACCAGGCGCAAAAGCATTTTCAGCAGTTGCTGTTAATGGAAGAGCGAGCAACAATCGCCCGCGAGCTCCACGACTCGCTGGCACAGGTACTTTCCTATTTACGTATTCAGCTTACGCTACTGAAACGCGCTATTCCGCAGGATAACATTCCGGCGCAAAGCATCATGGCGGACTTCTCCCAGGCACTGAATGATGCTTATCGCCAATTGCGCGAGCTGCTTACCACCTTCCGCCTGACGTTACAGCAGGCCGATTTGCCTTCCGCCCTGCATGAAATGCTGGAAACGCTGCAAAATCAAACATCTGCTAAACTGACTCTCGATTGTCGACTGCCAACACTGGCACTGGACGCGCAAATGCAGGTGCATCTGTTACAGATCGTCCGTGAAGCCGTGCTGAATGCCATTAAGCATGCCAATGCCAGCGAAATTGCAGTCAGTTGTGTGACCGCGCCGGATGGTAATCATACCGTTTATATCCGTGATAACGGTGTCGGCATCGGTGAGCCTCATGAGCCTACGGGGCACTACGGTCTGAATATCATGCGTGAGCGCGCAGAGAGACTCAGCGGTACGTTGACCTTCTCGCAACCTTCCGGAGGAGGCACGCTGGTGAGCATCAGCTTTCGATCGGCAGAGACCGACAGTCAGCTAACGTAAAGAACGGCAAAGCGTCGGAAAGCCTGAATTCAGGCCTGACGGCATTGGCACAAAAGGTACGCTGTAAACGGGCATGATAATTTACATTATCTTCTTTTTTTCTCCACGTTTGCTCCGTACCTTGCCGCTACAGTGAAGCAAGTCATACGCATAAATATACGCAGAAACACGAGGTCCCCTTTTAATGGCGAATTTTTTTATCGATCGCCCCATTTTTGCCTGGGTGTTAGCTATCCTGTTGTGCCTGACAGGAGCCCTGGCTATTTTTTCGCTGCCCGTTGAGCAATATCCCGACCTGGCACCGCCAAACGTGCGGGTTACCGCAAACTATCCTGGCGCATCTGCACAAACCTTGGAAAACACGGTGACCCAGGTTATCGAGCAGAACATGACGGGTCTCGACAATCTGATGTATATGTCATCCCAAAGCAGCGGAACCGGTCAGGCGACGGTGACGCTTAGCTTCGTGGCAGGGACCGATCCTGATGAAGCTGTACAGCAGGTGCAAAACCAGCTGCAATCGGCGATGCGTAAACTGCCACAGGCGGTACAGGATCAGGGTGTTACGGTGCGAAAAACCGGGGATACCAATATTCTAACCATCGCTTTTGTGTCTACCGATGGTTCAATGGATAAGCAAGATATTGCCGACTACGTGGCGAGTAATATTCAGGACCCACTTAGCCGTATTAACGGTGTAGGGGATATTGATGCTTACGGTTCACAGTATTCCATGCGTATCTGGCTCGACCCAGCCAAACTTAACAGCTTCCAGATGACCGCCAAAGATGTGACTGACGCTATTGAGTCACAGAATGCGCAAATTGCGGTTGGGCAGCTTGGCGGTACGCCTTCGGTGGACAAACAGGCGTTGAATGCAACGATCAACGCGCAGTCACTACTACAAACGCCAGAACAGTTCCGCGATATTACACTACGTGTTAACCAGGACGGCTCGGAAGTCAGACTAGGCGATGTGGCAACGGTCGAAATGGGGGCCGAGAAGTACGACTACCTCAGCCGGTTTAATGGCAACCCCGCGTCCGGACTTGGTGTCAAATTGGCCTCTGGTGCCAATGAAATGGCAACAGCGGAACTGGTCATCAACCGCCTCGATGAGCTGTCGCAGTATTTTCCGCACGGGCTGGAATACAAGGTGGCATATGAAACCACCTCTTTCGTCAAAGCGTCGATTATCGATGTGGTGAAAACGCTGCTCGAAGCAATCGCGCTGGTTTTCCTTGTGATGTACCTGTTCCTGCAAAATTTCCGTGCGACGCTTATCCCGACAATCGCCGTTCCCGTCGTCCTGATGGGTACCTTCTCCGTGCTTTACGCCTTTGGCTACAGCGTTAACACCTTAACAATGTTTGCGATGGTGCTGGCGATCGGCCTGCTGGTTGATGACGCTATCGTGGTGGTGGAAAACGTCGAGCGTATTATGAGTGAGGAAGGCCTCTCACCGCGTGAAGCGACGCGAAAATCAATGGGGCAAATCCAGGGCGCGCTGGTCGGTATTGCTATGGTGCTGTCGGCGGTCTTTATTCCAATGGCCTTCTTCGGCGGTACGACTGGGGCCATTTATCGCCAGTTCTCGATTACTATCGTCTCCGCAATGGTGCTGTCTGTTCTGGTGGCGATGATCCTGACCCCTGCCCTGTGCGCTACGCTACTTAAACCGCTGCATAAGGGCGAGCATCATGGCCAAACAGGCTTCTTCGGCTGGTTTAACCGAATGTTTAACCGCAACGCTGAACGTTACGAAAAAGGCGTTGCCCGGATCCTGCATCGCAGCCTGCGTTGGATATTGATCTACGGACTGCTGCTTGGCGGTATGGTGTTCCTGTTCCTGCGCCTGCCAACGTCCTTCTTGCCATTAGAAGACCGCGGGATGTTTACCACTTCGGTACAGTTGCCGAGCGGCTCCACGCAGCAGCAAACATTAAAAGTCGTTGAGGAAGTCGAGAAGTACTACTTCACTCACGAGAAAGACAACATTATGTCCGTCTTCTCCACGGTTGGTTCCGGTCCTGGGGGGAACGGACAGAACGTGGCGCGCATGTTTGTCCGGTTAAAAGACTGGGATGAACGCGATACCACCACCGGTACCTCCTTTGCCATTATCGAACGCGCGACCAAGGCCTTTAACAAGATTAAAGAAGCCCGCGTCTTCGCCAGTAGCCCTCCGGCCATCAGCGGCCTTGGTAGTTCCGCGGGTTTCGATATGGAATTACAGGACCACGCCGGCGCAGGCCATGACGCGCTAATGGCTGCACGCGACAAATTAATTGAGCTTGCCGGGAAAGACGCTTCACTGACCCGTGTTCGCCATAACGGCCTGGATGACAGTCCGCAACTGCAAATTGATATCGATCAGCGTAAAGCTCAGGCGCTGGGTGTTTCCATTGACGACATCAACGATACATTGCAGACGGCGTGGGGCTCCAGCTACGTAAACGACTTTATGGACAGGGGCCGCGTGAAGAAGGTTTACGTCCAGGCTGCGGCAAAATACCGCATGCTCCCGGACGATATTAACCTGTGGTACGTGCGCAATAGCAGCGGCGGCATGGTACCTTTCTCCGCGTTTGCCACTTCGCGCTGGGAAACCGGTTCACCGCGTCTGGAGCGATATAACGGTTATTCTGCTGTTGAAATCGTCGGCGAAGCCGCACCCGGAGTCAGTACGGGTACGGCAATGGACGTGATGGAATCGCTGGTTCGCCAGTTACCAACCGGATTTGGCCTTGAATGGACGGCGATGTCTTATCAGGAACGGTTATCGGGATCTCAGGCTCCTGCCCTGTACGCCATTTCGCTGTTGGTCGTGTTCCTGTGTCTGGCTGCGCTGTACGAGAGCTGGTCGGTACCGTTCTCCGTTATGCTGGTCGTACCGTTGGGGGTCATTGGCGCACTGCTGGCGACCTGGATGCGGGGCCTGGAAAACGATGTTTATTTCCAGGTCGGCTTATTAACGGTAATCGGGCTATCGGCGAAGAACGCGATACTGATTGTTGAATTCGCCAACGAGATGAACGAAAAAGGACACGACCTGCTCGGCGCTACGCTGCATGCGTGTCGCCAGCGTTTACGTCCGATTCTCATGACATCGCTGGCGTTTATCTTCGGGGTACTACCGATGACAATCAGTAGCGGTGCTGGCTCCGGTGGCCAGCATGCGGTTGGGACCGGTGTAATGGGCGGGATGATTTCAGCCACCATTTTGGCGATTTTCTTCGTCCCTCTGTTCTTTGTGCTGGTGCGTAGACGCTTCCCGCTGAAGCCACGCCCTGAATAATCGGGCACAAAAAAGGCGACTTACGATGAGTCGCCTTTTTCATCCTTTTCAGGATATGAATTTCTTCCAGAAAATTATTTACGAAGCATCACTTCGATAAAGTCTTTCCAGTTCCCCAGTTCACGTTCAATCATAACAACCTCTCTTATTATTATGGGCATTCTACGAAATCATCCTCATTAAAAGAAGATAATTTAACCGATGGTTGTGATTACATCCTCCAGTACTTGGGGTCATGTCATCACTATGCGCTATACCCATAAATTTTATGTGACTCACTGCAATATTTTGAAATATTCACACATAATCTACGACTTTGCCAATTTTGATGGAAAAACAGACTGATGCAAACAGGTTAATTCTGAAATACCGCTCGACGTGAAATTTTGGAACTTTCAGGAATCATTATTCACCGTTGTTCAACAATGTTATATTTTTCTATAACGAATGAATGACAATATGTATTATCAGAAACGCGACAATACAAGAATAAGTATTCAAAATACGTCAATAAGGATTCACATGATCACCCTCTACGGCATTAAGAATTGCGATACAATTAAAAAGGCCCGACGCTGGCTGGAAACGCAGGGTATTGACTACCGCTTCCATGATTATCGTGTCGACGGTCTGGACAACGCGCTGTTACAGTCCTTTATCAACGAGTTAGGCTGGGAGGCACTGCTCAATACGCGGGGAACCACCTGGCGCAAACTGGATGAAGCAACGCGTAATCAAATCACGGATGCCACTGCTGCCGCCTCATTGATGATTGAAATGCCTGCAATTATCAAACGCCCATTGCTCTGCGAGCCGGGTAAGCCTATGCTGCTTGGTTTCAGTGAATCCAGTTATACTCAATGGATTTCGGGCAGCGGGAAGGCAACCAGCGAATGAGCCACAGGAGCTTACTAAAGTCAGTGACTGGAGTGAGTGAATGCCATCGCCGCACATGCAGCTTGAAAGATGACGAGTATTTGCAGTTTTTTAATGAGGTATAGTCTATGTCGTGCCCGGTTATTGAGCTGACACAGCAGCTTATTCGCCGACCTTCCCTGAGCCCGGATGATGCCGGGTGCCAGGCGTTAATGATTGAACGTCTGCGTGCGGTAGGTTTTACCGTTGAGCGAATGGATTTTGGTGACACACAGAATTTTTGGGCATGGCGCGGAAAAGGTGAGACCCTGGCATTTGCCGGTCACACCGACGTAGTGCCCGCAGGCGATGTTGATCGGTGGATCAATCCGCCGTTTGAACCGACCATTCGCGACGGCATGCTGTTCGGGCGCGGTGCGGCCGATATGAAAGGTTCGCTGGCGGCAATGGTCGTGGCGGCAGAGCGATTTGTCGCCCAACATCCGAACCATCAAGGGCGTCTGGCATTTTTGATAACGTCTGACGAAGAAGCCAGCGCTAAAAACGGCACCGTGAAGGTCGTTGAAACGCTGATGGCGCGCAATGAGCGGCTGGATTATTGCCTGGTCGGTGAGCCGTCCAGCACCGAAATCGTCGGTGACGTGGTGAAAAATGGACGTCGTGGTTCCCTCACCTGCAACCTGACTATTCATGGCGTACAGGGACATGTGGCCTATCCGCATCTGGCTGATAACCCAGTACACCGGGTTGCACCAATGCTCAATGAGCTGGTGGCGATTGAGTGGGATCAGGGCAATGAGTTCTTCCCGGCAACCAGCATGCAGATTGCCAATATTCAGGCAGGTACGGGCAGCAACAACGTTATCCCTGGCGAACTGTTTATTCAGTTCAACTTCCGTTTCAGCACCGAATTAAACGACGAAATGATAAAGTCGCGGGTACTGGAACTGTTGGACAAGCACCAACTGCGTTACACAGTAGACTGGTGGCTTTCCGGCCAACCGTTCCTGACCGAACGCGGTAAACTGGTGGATGCAGTGGTGAACGCCATTGAGCACTATAATGAGATTAAACCGCAGTTACTGACGACAGGCGGGACGTCCGACGGGCGCTTTATTGCCCGCATGGGGGCACAGGTGGTGGAACTTGGGCCGGTCAATGCCACCATTCATAAAATAAATGAATGCGTCAATGCCGCCGACCTGCAGCTGCTTGCCCGTATGTATCAACGTATCATGGAACAACTCGTCGCCTGATGAGTGTTCCTGCAAGAGGAAATGAGCATGGACTGGCTGGCAAAATATTGGTGGATTTTAGTGCTGGTGTTTCTGGTGGGGGTACTGCTGAATGTGATCAAAGATCTTAAGCGTGTCGACCATAAGAAATTTCTCGCCAATAAGCCGGAGCTTCCCCCGCATCGTGATTTTAACGATAAATGGGACGATGACGACGATTGGCCGAACAAGGATCAGCCGAAGAAATAATTTGTAGGCCGGATACCACATCTTACGTTGCTATCCGGCACTATCACTGACTGTCATGCCGGATGGCGGCTTCGCCTTATCCGGCCTACAGGTTAAATCATCTCAATCACATCATCATCGTGAGGCTTACCACCGCTTAGCGCTTCATCAAAGTAGTGCTTCGGTACGGTAAAACGCAGATGATCGAGCGCAAACTGCATGCTGTGTTCATCGATGGCGTGCCCCAGATTTTCGACGATATCCAGCGTCACATCCCCACCTGCACGAATTAACGCTTCCTGCGCAGCAACGGCATGAGATAACTCAATCACCCGATCTTCACCGCCGTGAATCAAATGCACCGTGGTGGCGGTGGTAGCCGCTTCCGGCAAGGTGGCGTAACGACCATTAAAGGCGATGACCCGCGATGCCAGCCCCGGCTCAGCTTTGATACTCTCAAGTGACATAATCGCCCCCTGAGAAAAACCAATCAACGCGGTAGCCTGAGGTGAAACACCACTCTGTTTCTGCCAATAGCGAACGGTTTCGATAAACACCGGCATGATGGCATCAATACGCGCCTGACGGTTCTCTTCTGTTACACCCTGAACCGAAAACCACTGACGCCCACCGACTGCGCCATAAGGCTCAGCGCCACCAATACTGACAATCAGCGCGTCCGGAAACAGTGGTGCAAACCAGGAACCAATTTCGCCCATGGCTACCGGATTATCGCCGACACCATGAAACAGCAACAGCAACTGTTGAGCGGGTTTATCGGGACTTTGAACAACAAAATGGTCATGTTTCATGGCGATCTCCTTAACTGATGAGAATTATTCTACGCCGCTTAACCGCAATGACCATGCCAGGAAATTGAAGAAGTTAGTGAAAAAATTGCCATTGCATAATGCGATTACGTAACTGTTGCTGACGTTCGATATCCAACTGCGCTAACGCCTGCGCCGCCTCTTCACGCTGAACCAGCAACAACGCTTTGCGCCCCGGTACCTTCAGCCGCTTGCACAATTCCGCGTCACTGCATTGTTCCTGTAAACGCCCTCGCAGCGCCGGGAGAGGCTGTTCACAGTGCTGGAGCAGACGACTCAGACAACCGAGTGATGTGAGTAACGGCCGATGCGCGAAGGCAAACCCTGCCAGCTCATCCCAGTCATCATCATTAAGCGTAGACGCTTTCAGTGGAACGACCGGGATACACTCATCATTCCATTGTGCGAGGATCGCCGCATCACGACGCAATCGCTGATGCTCCCGCTCAGCCAGGCGCTGCCCTGCATCACTGATAGGAAGCAACGCCATTGCCGTATAGCACCCGCTGCTGGCTTCACGATGATTCCCCATCCGCACCATGACAAAACCGCAGCGCTGCCAAAAACGCCACAACTCGGCCGTATAACCAAAACTGACGGAAAGATAGTCACACTGCGAAGAATACTGATGGGCCTGCATAATCAGTTGCTGCCCGATACCTTCCCGCTGACGAGCAGGATGAACCGCAATACGGCTAACCCGCCGGCCAACCAGCGTTGCGGCCAGCGGATCGCTGCCATGCGCCGCCAGTGACTGCGCAACCAGATTGCCTCTTGGCCGACGATATCCCGCCCACACAGCCTGACTTAACGCTGTAGATAGTCCCCCCTCATCCACCAGCCAGACAGCGCCCGCAACAGAGTCCACGCCCGATGCCTGAAGAAAATGCTGCCCCGGCGCATCCATCATCCGGCGCAGATCCAGTGGTGAAGTGCGATAATGCGCGCCGGAGAGCAATTGATAGACCGCCAGCGGTAGCGTCGGGTTGGTATGCCAGACATTCGCATCAAATGCGCTGAAGCGAATCTCACCCTGTGGTGCATGAGTAAAGGTTTCATCATCAAACACCAACGCATCGCTGACAATTTTTTCCAGTGGGCATCCCTGTGCCCAACGCACTGGCTGTTGTAATTCATAGCGTTGCAGATTTGGGAAGCGAGCGCAGAATTTCAACAAAAACCCTCTGCCGGTTCCTTCATAGCCCTGAACAGTTGTCGTTAACAGCGTGCGGGGAAAACGTGAAACCAGCTGATGCAAAAGCGGCGCAGGAATCGCAGCCGCTTCATCAACAACGAGCCAGTCAGCCGTTTCAGCGTTGGCTAACAGCGCGTCTGGCGCCATAAAGCAGTAGCGTTCCCCAGCAAATTGCGCCAGCACATCCGTTGCCGCTTTCGCCGGTGCGGTAACGATAGCTGTCCCCGTCATACGCGAAATCAACTGCCCGGCCAGCGCGGATTTGCCCCGACCACGCGCGGCGGTCACCGCAACCACACCCGGAGGCATATCCAACAGGTGATGTAAAATCGTCGCCTGTTCCGGCTGGGGATCGCCGTTTGCCGGCTGCCAGTCTGCTCGCACAGGAAAATGCGGATAGGATTTCGCCTGATGCTGTTGCCAGTGCAGCGTTTCTCCTTCACGAGTCACTACTCGCCTGAAGTGTTCAACAAAGTGTGGTGTTGGGATAGGTTTGGCGCAGTCGCTCCAGCGCAGGGAATCCGCGTCCGGAGACGTTTGCCAGGCCTGCCAGGGTGGGGTCAGCAACACCAGCCAACTGCCGGCAACCAGCGTTCCGCTTAAGGCGGCAAATGCCGCGGCGTCAAACCCCTGTCCGGCATCAAAAACGGCATGGCGAAATTCGCGCCCTAACAGCGTTTGTAGCGCCTGGGGTGTGCAACCAGACTCAGCGGGGGCTGTCGCCCCCACCCACAGCCAGTCGCCGGGTAATGTATTGCGTAGCGCTAACGCTTGGGCCTGGCACCAGTTTTCTTCGCCGCTGATTATCAGCAGACGACGAATCCCTTCTCTGGCCATGCGTTCTGTGAGCGCACTTAGTGCAGCATTGTCAGACATCCCTGCCTCAATATCTTAAATGCCTTTGCCAAAGGTATTACATTGTCCCGGATCGCCACTGTCAAAGCCGCGTTTAAACCAGGTATAACGTTGCTGCGAGGTGCCGTGAGTAAAGCTATCGGGCACAACGCGCCCTTGCCCTTGCTGTTGTAAACGATCATCACCAATGGCCTGAGCGGCGTTTAACGCCTCTTCCAGATCGCCGGATTCAAGTACACCCTGCTGCTGCATACTGTGTCCCCAGACACCCGCAAAGCAATCCGCCTGCAGTTCCATACGAACAGAAAGGCGATTCACTTCGGCCTGAGAGGCATTCTGCTGCATCTGACGAACTTTCGGTTCAATACCCAGCAGTTTCTGCACATGGTGGCCCACTTCGTGCGCGATGACATAGCCCTGAGCAAAATCGCCATCAGCGCCCAGCTTATTTTTCATGTCATCATAGAAGGAAAGATCGATATATACCGTGCCGTCCGCTGGGCAATAAAACGGTCCCATCACGGACTGGCCCGCACCGCAGCCGGTACGCGTCGCACCACGATACATCACCAGCTTCGGCTGTTGATAGGTGCGCCCCATTTTTTCAAACTGCTGACCCCAGGTATCTTCGGTCGTAGCCAGTATCACTGAGGTAAATTTTGCGGCTTCATCATCATTTGGGCTGATGGAGCGTGTGGTTTGCTGTTGCGAAACAGGCTGACCGGTCATGAGTCCGGTGAGATCCACACCATAATAGCCCGCGACAAGCACCACAATCAGCAGAATGATACCGCCTTTACCACTCGGCAAACGAAAACCGGGCCCCCCCATAGAAGGACCACCACCGGCGCTATTTCGTCTGTCTTCCACATTGTCACTTTCACGACGCCCTTGCCAGCGCATAGTCACCTCAACTTTTTATTCATTATGTTGATGATCGTAGGCGGTTCGGAACAGGATTACCATAAGAAACAGTAATCAAAATCGGGGGGATTGATGAGCCGGAGAGCGATCGCCGGCTCAGGGAGGCGTTAGTCTAACTTCACACCCAGACGATGCGCGACAGCTTCATAGGCTTCGATCAGGCCGCCCAGACTCTGGCGGAAGCGATCTTTGTCCATTTTATCCAGCGTTTCTTTGTCCCACAGACGACTACCGTCCGGTGAGAATTCGTCGCCCAGCACCACTTCACCTTTATACAAACCAAACTCAAGTTTGAAGTCGACCAGAATCAGGCCTGCATCATCGAACATCTTTTTCAGCACGTCGTTGGCTTTGTAGGTCAGCTCTTTCATACGTGCCAGATTCTCTTTGCTCACCCAACCAAAAGTTTCGCAATAGGAATCGTTAATCATTGGATCGTGCATAGCATCATTTTTCAGGAACAGATCAAACAGCGGCGGATTCAGTTCAATACCTTCCTCAACGCCTAAACGCTTAACCAGTGAGCCTGCCGCGCGGTTACGTACCACACATTCAACCGGCACCATCTCCAGTTTTTTCACCAGACATTCGGTATCGGAAAGCAGTCGCTCCATCTGGGTAGGAATGCCTGCTTCTTGCAGTTTGGTCATAATGAAATGGTTGAATTTGTTATTCACCATACCTTTACGGTCAAACTGTTCAATGCGCGCGCCATCCCCTGCTGACGTATCATTGCGGAATTCGAGCACCAACAGGTCCGGGTTTTCCGTGCTGTATACGGTCTTCGCTTTACCACGATACAACTCAGCTTGCTTTTGCATCTTTATTACTCCTGGGTGTGAATTAACGATAAATATTGCGTTTTTCTGCTGACGCACACGTTTGCGTATCATATCAGAAAAAAAGGGCTGGAGTTATCCAGCCCTTTATTTTTACTTACTGAACGCTGCCTGGAAGACGGCGACCAGCGCGTCGTTCTGGCTTTGCGTCAGGGTATGTCCCTTCGGATCGATAAACTGCAAACTACTGCGGTTGTCTAAATCACCGACCTGCAGTTTGTAGTCGCCGGATACCAGACCCGGATCGCTTGCGCCCAGTTCCTGCCAGTTGCTGTCTGACAGTGGTTTGTAAGTCACCGCGATGCTGCCCTGAGAACGGGTGCTATCGGTCACTTTCATGCCCACTTTTTCCAGCGCTGCCGGCAGACGCTGCCACACCACGTTGAACGGCCCACGTACCACCAGCATCGGTAAACCGGTGTCATCAGCCGCACTCTGAACGTCCATCGTCGCGGCAGAACGGTTCTGCGCGGCATTCGCAGCGTCAGTGGCGTTCTTATCCAGACCAGCAGAGATAACGTTCATCATCTCAGCGCTATAGCGCTGCATGGATGCCGGCTCGGCTACCGGTTTACCCGCCTGCTCGAGGTTAATCAATTTCACCGTCACCGCCTGCTGATAGCCCTGCGGTTTAACCGAGATTTGATAACGTCCACGGTACTGTTCGTCTTCATCCAGACGGTTCCAGTCAACCCAATCGGTGGTCAGAGTCTGGCTGGCATCATCACGTTTCGCGATGGTGTAGTTTTTAGACTGAACAACGCTCACGACCTGCGGCCACAGCGTGTTGCCACGACCATTTTCCACCAGCAATGTCGCCGTATCGCCCGCAATCTGAGTGCGGGCACCAGTGACTAATGCTAACGGCTGAGCCGGTGGGCGAATGTCCAGCGCTTTACCCACGGCACCGCTGCCGTTGGTTACCGGGATGTTATAGTCGCCGGTCATAACCGGCAGAATCATCCCAGCTGGCGCATGAAGCTCAGCAAGCGGTGCGGCCTCCAGATAGGATTCATCACCGCTCACCTGGCGCTTATAGCGCGAGTCAGAACTACAGGCCGCGAGCAACATAACAAGCGAAACACCCGCAACCTTGGCCAGGCGCGACTTTTGTACTGAGTAAGCCATCAAATCTCCCTAAACTTTACAGCAAACCGGCATGCTTAAGCGCCGCTTTGACGATATCACGAGCATTGTCCGTGATTGGCGTCATCGGCAAACGTAGCGTATCGGTCGCCACAAGTCCCAACTCCTTACATGCCCATTTCACTGGGATAGGATTGGGTTCGACAAATAGTTTATTGTGTAACGGCATCAGACGTTGGTTGATCACCCGCGCTTCGGCAAAATGCCCTTCTGCCGCCAGTTTGCACATTTCAGCCATATCGCGTGCCGCAACGTTAGCCGTTACGGAAATCACGCCATGACCACCGAGCTGCATGAAGTCCAGTCCGGTCGCATCATCACCGCTGAGCAGAATAAAATCGTCTGAAACCAGCTCTTTGATCTGGTGAACACGACTTAAGTTCCCTGTGGCCTCTTTGATAGCGACAATATTTTTTACCTTCGCCAGGCGACCAACGGTTTCCGGCAGCATATCGCAGCCAGTACGGGACGGCACATTATACAGAATTTGCGGCAGGTCAGTATGTTCCGCGATGGCTTTGAAATGCTGGAACAAACCTTCCTGAGTTGGGCGGTTGTAATAAGGCGTCACCGTCAGGCAGCCGACAACACCGCTGTCGTTGAAACGCTGCGTCAGACTAATGGCTTCTGCGGTCGCATTGGCGCCCGTTCCGGCGATAACCGGAATACGCCCATCGGCCAGCTCCAGCGTCATCATTACCACATCGCCATGCTCATCATGACTCAGGGTAGCGGACTCACCGGTGGTGCCAACCGAAACGATCGCCGAGGTGCCGCTGGCGACATGATAATCAATCAGTTTTTTCAGGCTCGACCGGCAGACTTTACCTTTCTCATCCATCGGCGTAATAAGCGCGACAATACTTCCCGTGAACATGGGCCATCCTCTGTGCAAACAAGTGTCTCAATGGTACGTTTGGTACGACAATAAAAGCAAGCGACCATAGCCCTTCTGATTGTTGTATGCATGTTTTTTTTATGCTTTCCTTATGATTACCTCACCGCTCAAAGGAAGAACAGGTTTGACATCGTCATCGCAACACTATCTGGTCATTACTGCGCTGGGTGCTGACCGCCCGGGAATTGTGAACACTATCACCCGTCATGTCAGCAGTTGTGGCTGTAATATCGAAGACAGCCGACTGGCCATGCTGGGTGACGAGTTTACGTTTATCATGTTGTTATCCGGAACCTGGAATGCCATCACCCTGATTGAATCAACCCTGCCTTTGAAAGGCGCAGAGCTGGATTTATTGATTGTGATGAAGCGTACGACGGCTCGCCCCCGCCCGGCGATGCCCGCCACGGTATGGGTGCAGGTCGATGTCCCCGACTCTCCTCATTTGATTGAGCGCTTCACCGCCCTTTTTGACAGCCACCAAATGAATATTGCGGAACTGGTTTCGCGCACACAGCCGGCAGAAAACGGCAAGGCTGCACAATTGTTTATTCAAATTACCGCACATAGTCCTGCGTCACATGATTCGGCAAATATTGAGGATGCGTTTAAAGCACTCTGTACAGAACTCAATGCGCAAGGCAGTATTAACGTCGTCAATTACTCACAGCATGATGAACAGGATGGAGTTAAGTAATGAACCCACTGAAAGCCGGTGATATTGCACCGAAATTTAGCTTGCCGGATCAAGACGGAGAACAAGTAAATTTAACCGACTTCCAGGGACAGCGTGTTCTGGTTTATTTCTACCCGAAAGCCATGACGCCCGGCTGTACCGTACAAGCCTGTGGCTTGCGCGATAACATGGATCAGTTAAAAAAAGCCGGTGTTGAGGTGCTGGGAATAAGCACCGATAAACCAGAAAAGCTTTCCCGATTTGCGGAGAAAGAAGTGCTTAACTTCACGCTCCTGTCTGATGAAGATCATCAGGTTTGCGAGCAGTTTGGCGTCTGGGGTGAAAAGTCATTTATGGGTAAGACCTACGATGGCATCCACCGCATCAGCTTCCTGATTGATGCCGAAGGCAAAATTGAACATGTGTTTGATGATTTCAAAACCAGCAATCACCACGACATCGTGCTGAACTGGGTTCTGGAAAACGCCTGACCGTGAAATGCCGGATGGCGGTGTGAACGCCTTATCCGGCCTACAAATGCACGCACGTAGGCCGGATAAGACGCTTTAGCGTCGCCATCCGGCAGATAACCACCCGGTTACTCAAACGTCCCTTTAACGCACGCCTTTTTCTCTTTCACCACGGCTTTCCCCTTCGCCCACAGGTCATTCACTTCCAGCGCGTCGTTCAGCACCAGAATGTCCGCATCGCATCCCACCGTCAGACGGCCTTTATGCGCAAGCCCAAGAAACTCCGCGACTGTGCGTGTAAGCGGGCAAAGCGCCTGTTCCAGCGGTATCGCATGAATCTGCACCAGTTGACGCAGCGTTTCCGCCAGTGATTCAAACCCTGCGACGCCAATCCCTGTCAGATTACCGGACGCATCAAATTCCGGTTGGCTACCGTTGCCATCCGAGCTCAGGGTAATACGCGATAGCGGCACTTCGTGGCGCAACGCTGTAGCAATCGCCGTTGCCGGATCAACAGGCTCATCAATACTGCTGGTGATATCGATATAACCTCCTTTGCGGGCATACTCCAGCGCTGCCTGAAACAACGGTTCCGCGCGATTAACATGCGTTGGCAACAGTTTGGTCATCGGCACATCGCAACACGCCAGAATTTCACACAGCGGTTCCAGCATGCGCGGACTGTCCCCCATATGAAAGACGCTAATCCCGGGTTTTTGCCCTAATAACCCGCCAACACGCGACTGCGCCGCCATGTTCGCCAGCGCCGTTGCATTCGGGGCAGAGGAGCGATGATCCGAAACTGCGCATTTCACGCCAATCACTTTGTCAATTAGCGCGACATCGCGGTCAATACTGCCGGTTATCGTAGGTGAAGGTAGAGAATATGCCCCAGTGAGCATCCAGGCGCTGATCCCCTCAAATTCCAGAGCACGGGTTTTCGCCAGCAACGACTCAGGATGACGGGTAATACCGTCCGTTCCCAACAATCCCACGACGGAAGTGATACCGGCTTCAACCAGTCGTGACAGACGTACTTCCGGCGTGCGGGTGTGCGGTCCCGCTTCCCCACCACCGCCAATCAGATGGACGTGTTGGTCGATAAAGCCGGGACAAACAATTGCCCCTTCAAGATTGATGCACTCACAACCGGGAAAATCTTCTGCCGCAATAGACGGGGCGATGGCGACAATTTTTCCGCCAGAAACCAGAATATCCTGTTGGCCTAAATCTTCAGGTGCGTATACGTGTCCATGCTGGAACAACGTCAAATTAAGAATGGAACAGTTCATAACCTTCCTTGTCAGGCAATAACCTGCATAACCCAAATAGAGAGCAGCGCATTAATCACGCAGACTGCAATAATCAGCGGGTAGTAGCGAGGATGGACTCCCGCCGTTCCCAGACAACGTCCAACATTTTGTACCGGATTCCCCATCAGGTAGATAGCCGGTAGCAATACCGTAGCATCATGTCCTGAAAGCGTACCTGCGACAACCAGGCTTGCACAAACGCCGACGCCACCGCCCATACTCATCACCGCCGCCAGCAGCACGGTGGCAGACTCCCCCGGCAGTCCCCACAACGCCATGATCGGTTCACATACCCTGCCTACGATGTCGAGTAACCCCGTCACCTTCAGCGCCTGAATAATCACAAACGCCATCACCACGTTAGGTAGCAAGCTGGTCGTGGCAATGGTAAACCCGCGTCGTGCGCCATCGATAAACATATCCATGACATTTTTACGTACGTGTGTTGTCATCATCTCAGCCCTCCTGCTGCATACGGCGATTTTCAAGCTGTGCGATCCACAACCGCAACAGGTTCGCCCCTACAAACTTGAAGACAAGGATCACCGCCAGCGGCGTGATTACCGGTACGGTGACCATCGTAAACAGGGCTGCGCCTGACGAAAAATAGTTAGTGATGCACGCGCTACCGCTGGTTTGCCAACAAGCAAAGATGGCGCGTTCCTGTTCAGTGATAATGCCCTCTTCAGCCATCTCTTTCGTCATCCCGGCCGCCGCATCGGTATTTTGCAAATTTGCGATCAGCGCCAGCGAACAAACACCAGGAATTCCGAGCAACGGGCGCAGGACAGGCGTCATCAACTGTTGTGCGGCGCGCAATCCACCTAACCCTTCGGTGACGGAAATAATCCCGAGAGAAAGAATGACGGAAGGGGCTAATTCAAGTGCGAATAAAAAACCATCTTTTGCCCCCATACCGCCCGTACCGCGAAAAGAGACCGCCGTTTCGCCAGCCGCATTAATTTGCCCAAACGCACCGTTGAGGAGGGTGAAATCAAACACCCGCCACCATTCGGTACTTTTCGCAAACATGCCGGAAAAAAGGACAATTGTGATAAAAAAAGCGAGATAGCCGCCCCATCCCACTTTTTGCTGCGTGTGTGTGTTGTGACCCATTTAATTCTCCTGTTGGTCTTATTCCTTGCGTGACGAAAAAACATCACGATGGCCAAGTTAAAGACAAACGCGGAGAAAAACGATACCGGAGGAAATTATTCAGAAAGAGTGGATAGAGGTCAGACAAGTTCAGCTCCGGCGGCATTGCGCCGTCGGAGCTGACGGATTAGCGATCGTCAACCGTCTGACCATCCGGCCAGGCATGCACCACGGCTTTGATTAGCGTCGCCAGCGGAATGGCAAAGAATACACCCCAGAATCCCCACAGACCGCCGAAAATAACTACCGACAGAATAATCACCAATGGATGCAGGTTTACGGCTTCGGAGAAGAGGACGGGAACCAGCAGATTGCCGTCCAGCGCCTGGATTATCAGGTACACGGCGAAACAGCTCCAGAACTCCGTTCCGAGTCCGAACTGAAACAACGCCACACCAACGACCGGAATAGTCACCACAAACGCGCCGATGTACGGGATTAGCACAGAGAACCCCACCAGCACTGCCAACAGCAGAGAGTAGTTAAGACCAAACATCAGGAAGCCCAGCCAGGTTGCAACACCGACCACCACCATCTCCAGTACTTTACCGCGGATATAGTTGGTGATTTGCTGGTTCATCTCTTTCCAGACCTGTCCTGCCAGTCCACGATTTCGCGGCAGCACCCGGCGCACAGCATTCAACATCTGGCTTTTATCCTTCACCAAAAAGAACACCATCAATGGGACAAGCACCAGATACACCGCCAGTGTCAACAGCCCAACCAGAGAAGCCAGCGAATATTTCACCACTGAATCGCCCATGGTGAGCATCCGGGAACGCATATTCTCGGCCATCGCATCAATGATGCCCGCATCCATAAGCGCCGGATAACGTCGCGGTAAGGTGGCGGCAAAGTCAGACAACTTGTTGAGCATGCCAGGCATATCGCGGATCAAATAGATGCCTTGCTGCCATGCGACAGGCATTACCACAAACGCCATCAGCAGCAAAATTCCGACAAACACCACCAGCACAATTGACGTCGCCCAGCGCCGCGAGCAACCGATATTTTCCAGCCGGGCGGTAGGCCATTCCAGCAGATAAGCCAGCACAATCGCGACCAGCAGCGGCGCTAACAGACCGCTAAAGAAGAACAGGATGCCAAAACCGGCAACCAGAATAATCAGCAAAGCAATAGCCTCTGGGTCGCTAAAGCGGCGGCGATACCATTGCGTCAACATTTCGAGCATAAAACCTTCCCTGAACCTCAATAGCGGGATTGCGATCCCGAATTGTATCGAAATGTCACAAAAAAGACTTCGCTTTTTATGACTGATTACGCAAAGTGAAAAGACATTTTTCCTGGGTGTTCATCGTCAGGTTTCGCAGTTACACTCGCTAAGCTTGCGGAGTGTGAACGATACTTCGCGGCATTGGTCAAATGGCTATCTCAAAAAAGAATACAGGACAGAGGTTATGTTCAGGCAGTTGAAAAAAAACCTGGTTGCTACCCTCATTGCTGCACTGACCGTCGGTCAGGTCGCGCCCGCATTTGCTGACACTGCGGATACCCTACCTGATATGGGAACCTCGGCAGGGAGTACGCTTTCTATTGGACAAGAAATGCAGATGGGCGATTATTACGTTCGCCAACTGCGCGGTAGTGCGCCGTTAATTAACGATCCGCTGCTCACCCAATATATTAATGCTCTGGGGATGCGCCTGGTTTCGCATGCAGACTCCGTAAAAACACCCTTCACTTTCTTTTTAATTAACAACGATGAAATAAACGCCTTCGCTTTTTTTGGCGGCAACGTGGTATTGCACTCAGCACTGTTCCGCTATTCCGATAACGAAAGCCAACTGGCGTCGGTAATGGCGCACGAAATTTCTCACGTCACGCAGCGCCACCTGGCGCGAGCGATGGAAGATCAGAAACGTAGCGCGCCGCTGACATGGGTCGGCGCATTAGGTTCGATTTTATTAGCGATGGCCAGCCCGCAGGCAGGTATGGCGGCGCTAACCGGTACGCTGGCGGGTACTCGCCAGGGGATGATTAGCTTTACTCAGCAGAACGAACAGGAAGCAGACCGCATCGGTATTCAGGTGCTGCAACGTTCAGGATTCGATCCCCAGGCCATGCCAACATTCCTGGAGAAACTGCTCGATCAGGCCCGTTACTCTACACGTCCCCCGGAAATTCTTCTGACTCACCCCCTGCCAGAAAGCCGTCTGGCAGATGCGCGTAACCGCGCCAACCAGATGCGCCCGGTCGTCGTGCAATCTTCAGAAGATTTCTATTTGGCCAAAGCGCGAACCCTGGGCATGTACAATTCAGGCCGCAATCAGTTAACCAGCGATCTACTGGATAGCTGGTCGAAAGGCAACGTGCGCGAACAGCGCGCTGCGCAGTACGGTCGGGCGCTGCAAGCGATGGAAGCCAGTAAATACGACGACGCACGCAAAGCGCTTCAGCCGCTGCTCGCGGCAGATCCGAATAATGCATGGTATCTCGACCTGGCAACAGACATCGATCTCGGTCAGAAGAAAACCAGCGATGCCATTAATCGCCTGAAAAACGCTCGCGATCTGCGCGTGAATCCCGTATTGCAACTCAACCTGGCAAATGCGTATTTGCAGGGGGGACAAGCTAAAGAGGCTGCCACCATCCTGAATCGCTATACGTTTAACCATAAAGATGACACTAACGGCTGGGATCTGTTGGCGCAAACGGAAGCGAACCTGAATAACCGCGATCAGGAGCTGGCCGCGCGTGCTGAAGGGTATGCGCTGGCGGGCCGTCTTGATCAGGCGATCTCGATGCTCAGCAATGCCAGTGCTCAGGTGAAACTCGGCAGCCAGCAGCAGGCCAGATACGATGCCCGTATCGACCAGCTGCGCCAACTGCAAGAGCGCTTTAAACCGTACTCGAAGATGTAACCATTGAATACTTGCCGGATGGCGGCGCTGTTGCGTCTTATCCGGCCTGCGGCAGGCACATTTGGCCGGCCGAATCGTCATGCAAGGAGAAGTCATGTCAGACGCGATTAAAATTTACCATAACCCACGCTGCTCAAAGAGCCGTGAAACGCTGGAATTGCTAAAGTCTAACGGTGTAGACCCAGAAGTCGTGCTTTATCTGGAAACCCCGGCTGATGCAGCGACACTGCGTGAATTGCTAAAGATGCTGGGAATGTCCAGCGCGCGTGAACTGATGCGTCAGAAAGAGGAACTCTACAAATCGCTCAACCTGGCGGACAGCAGTTTGAGTGAAGATGCGCTGATTCAGGCGATGGTCGAAAACCCGAAGCTGATGGAGCGCCCGATTGTGGTAGCGAAAGGTCAGGCGCGGATTGGTCGCCCACCTGAGCAAGTGCTGGAAATCGTCGGTTAATCTTAAGACTGCCGCAGTTTTTCGGCTGCGGCACTTACAGCTTCAAAATTTCTTTTACGAAGGGAATCGTCAGCTTGCGCTGAGCGGTGATCGAAGCATGGTCCAGTTGATCCAGCGTCATAAACAGCGTACGCATTTCTCGATCCAGACGCTTAAGCAGAAAACGTCCTACATCTTCAGGCAGTTCGAACCCACGTAATCTGGCACGTAATTGCAAAGCCTGTAGCTTGTCTTCATCGGAAAGCGGCTGAAGCTTGTAGATTTGCCCCCAGTCCAGACGTGAGGCGAGATCCGGCAGCCCCAGGTTCAGCTGTCTCGGCGGGCGATCGCCGGTGATCAGCAGGCGGGTTTTCCCTGATTCCAGGATACGGTTGTAAAGATCAAAGATCGCCATTTCCCAAAGAGAATCTCCGGCGACACACTCGATATTATCGATGCATACCAGCGACAGATGCTCCATTCCGTCAAGCACCTCAGGTACGAACCAGGTTCGTTTATCGAGCGGCACATACCCTACCGCATCACCGCGTGCAGACAGTTCTGCACAGGCTGCATGCAGCAAATGACTACGGCCTGCGCCTTCACGCGACCAAAGATAAATGTACCCGCTATGTTCCTGACGCAGCACGTTTTGCAGTGCAGCCAGTAAAGAGGAGTTATCCCCCGGCCAGAAACTTGCGAAGGTTTCATCGTCAGGAAGATAAAGTGGCAGAGAGAGCTGTGCCGGTGTGTTCAGAGATACCTCAACCCAGGATTTCATAAAATCGAGATGAGTTTAACACAGAAATACGTCGTGATAGAACCGGGCAGCAGTGCTGCCCGGTCAGAGACTTACTGTTGCGGGCTATCCGCATCCTTAGCATCAAGGACGACTTCTTCCGGACGCAGCAGACTGATGACTTTGAAAATCAGGCTCAGGCAAACGCCGACGATGGTCGCCAGCGCCATACCTTTCAGTTCCGCAGCACCAATGTGAACCTTCGCGCCACTTACGCCGATGATCAAAATAACAGACGTCAGAATCAGGTTTTGCGCCTTGTTATAATCGACTTTTGATTCGATTAACACGCGAATACCGGAAGCGCCGATGACGCCGTACAGCAGCAACGATACACCGCCCATGACCGGCAGCGGGATAATCTGGATTGCCGCCGCCAGTTTACCCACACAGGAGAGCAGAATGGCGAAAATCGCCGCACCGCCGATAACCCAGGTACTGTATACGCGAGTAATCGCCATAACACCGATATTTTCACCGTAGGTAGTATTAGGCGTCGAACCAAAGAAGCCGGAGATCACCGTCGACAGGCCGTTGGCAAACATCGAGCGGTGCAGGCCAGGGTCACGAATCAGATCTTTTTTCACAATGTTGGCCGTGACGACCAGGTGGCCTACGTGCTCGGCGATAACGACTAATGCCGCAGGCAGGATGGTCAGAATCGCAACCCACTCAAAGCGCGGTGTGTAGAACGTTGGCAGAGCAAACCAGTGCGCTTGCGCAATGGGTGTGGTGTCCACAACGCCCATCACAAAGGAAAGCGCGTAACCGGCCAGTACACCAATCAAAATCGGGATAATCGCCATAAAACCGCGGAACAGCACAGAGCCAAATACCGTTACGGCCAGCGTCACCATTGAGATGATGATGGTTTTCGAGTCTGGTAATTGCCCTTCAGCAGGCAACAATCCCGCCATGCCCGCAGCAACACCCGCCAGCTCCAGACCGATGACGGCAACGATTGCGCCCATCGCAGCAGGCGGGAACATCACATCCAGCCAGCCGGTGCCAGCTTTCTTCACGATGAAAGAAACCAGGCAGAACAGAACGCCGCACATAATAAAACCGCCCAGCGCCACTTCATACCCTAACGGCAGCAGCAACAGTACCGGGGAGATAAACGCAAAGCTGGAACCCAGATAGGCTGGAATTTTACCTTTACAAATGAAGAGATACAGCAACGTACCAATGCCGTTAAACAGCAGGACGGTAGCCGGGTTGATATGAAACAGGACTGGCACCAGTACCGTTGCACCAAACATGGCGAACAGGTGCTGCAAACTAAGCGGGATTGTCTGTAAAAGCGGCGGTCTTTCACTCACCCCGATAGCACGGCGCGTCATAGTGTTTTCCTCTGAGTATTGTGTGTTAGTAGCGATTGGGTTGTTTTATTCAAAAAAAAGCCGACTCTTAAAGTCGGCTTCTTTTTATTTATTCATTTACTTGGTACCAAAAATCTTATCGCCGGCATCGCCGAGTCCCGGAATAATGTATCCATGCTCGTTCAGCCCCTGGTCGATAGATGCGGTGTACAGCTCAACATCCGGGTGTGCTTTTTCCAGTGCTGCGATACCTTCTGGTGCCGCAACCAGGACCAGTACTTTAATGCTGGTGCAGCCTGCATTCTTCAGCAGGTCGATGGTCGCGATAACGGAACCACCGGTTGCCAGCATCGGGTCAACGATCAGCGCCATGCGCTCATCGATGTTAGAAACCAGTTTCTGGAAATACGGAACCGGCTCCAGCGTCTCTTCGTTACGGTACATCCCCACCACGCTGATACGCGCGCTCGGAACGTTCTCCAGTACGCCTTCCATCATACCCAGGCCCGCACGCAGGATGGGGACAACGGTGATTTTTTTGCCTTTGATTTGGTCTACTTCAACCGGGCCGTTCCAACCTTCAATGGTCACCTTTTCGGTTTCCAGACCTGCAGTTGCTTCATAAGTCAGCAGACTGCCAACTTCCGAGGCGAGTTCACGAAAGCGTTTAGTGCTGATGTCGTTTTCACGCATCAGTCCCAGCTTGTGTTTGACGAGTGGGTGTTTGACTTCCACGATCTTCATACTCTTCTCCTTTCCTCAGACGAGTGGCAACCACAAAAAAAATCGCCGGATTATACCGCTTTTCGTCTCTGTCGCAACACTGGATACGCTTGATATGGATCAACCAAAGTCATTTGCGTCTGGAAGATGAGTATAAAACAAGCCCCGCAATATGGGCGGGGCTTAATATCAATGCACTGAATTTTATAGAAATTCAGCGTTGCTCCGGATGATATTTTGATACCATGAAAAAGATTTCTTAGGAGAGCGTGCTAATGTCCCACTCCCGTCATTATTTTTGTCGACATAAATAAATCCATAGCGTTTTTTCATTTCGCCGGTTCCCGCTGACACTAAATCAATACAGCCCCATGGCGTGTAGCCCATAAGATCCACACCATCTTCCACCACCGCTTTTTTCATCTCACGAATATGGGCTGCCAGGTAGTCGATGCGGTACTGATCGTTTACCGTGCCGTCACTTTCCTGTACGTCAATCGCGCCAAACCCGTTTTCAACAATAAACAGCGGGAGCTGATAATGATCCCAGAACCAGTTCAGCGAATAGCGCAGACCAACGGGATCAATCTGCCAGCCCCAGTCTGATTTCTGCACATACGGATTGGGCACCAGGCTTTTCGATTCGTCGTAATCCAGCTGCGGGTTATCTGCCGTTGCCTGCGTCGCGAAGGACATATAGTAGCTAAAGCCGATATAGTCGACGCAGCCCTGAGCCAGTATTCGTCGGTCTTCTTCGGTAATATCGAGTTTGAAGCCGCGGCGCGCAAAGTAGTTCAACAGATGCTGCGGATACTTGCCCCGAGCGTGAACGTCGGTAAACCAATATCGACGGTGCATCGCGTTCATCGCCATCATTATATCGTCTGGCGCACAGGTCAGTGGGTAAACAGGACACATAGCGATCATGCACCCAACCTGCAATGCCGGGTTGATTTCGCGTGCAACCTTTACTGCCAGCGCACTCGCCACCAGTTCATAGTGCGCCGCCTGGTACATGACCGGTTCGCGGTCTTCACCCGGCTGATACTTAAGGCCGGAGTTGGTAAACGGAGCAAAATCTTCGTGGAAGTTAGCTTGGTTGTTGATTTCATTAAACGTCATCCAGTACTTCACTTTATGCTGGTAGCGAGTGAAAACCACCCCGGCAAAACGGACAAAGAAATCGATCAGCTTACGATTGCGCCAGCCACCGTATTCCGTCACCAGGTGATAAGGCATCTCGAAATGCGACAGTGTAATCACCGGTTCGATCCCATACTTCAGGCATTCATCAAAGAGATCGTCGTAGAATTGCAATCCGGCTTCATTGGGCAGGGCTTCATCGCCTTGCGGGAAAATACGCGTCCATGCAATAGAGGTACGAAAGCACTTAAAGCCCATTTCAGCAAACAGCTTAATATCATCCTGATAGCGATGATAAAAATCGATAGCCTCGTGGTTAGGGTAATTTTTACCTGCAATCACGCCGTCGGTAATTTCACGCGCTACCCCATGGGCCCCAGCCGTCATCACATCGGCAACGCTAATCCCTTTACCGCCCTCCTGCCAGCCGCCTTCCAGTTGATGAGCGGCCACAGCACCGCCCCACATAAAATCTGCTTTAAACCCAGGCATACGTTTCCCCTATCATGATTGCACTGTTCAAACGCACCTGATGTGGTACGTAACAGAAAACAGAAACCGGTTTCAGTACGATACTGTGCATTCAGCAGGCAGGTTTCAAGCACAAGACTGAACCCGGTTTCATTTTCGTGGCTCAGTTCAAACAAATAGATAAACGACTGTAAAATGCTGAAATACTCAGCAGATAAAAGTCACTGTAAAGCAGGCTCGCAAACGTTTGCTTTCCCTGTTAGAATTGCGCCGAATTTAATTGCTACCGCAAGTTAACGCGTGGGGACCCAAGCAGTGACCGATAAAACCTCTCTTAGCTACAAAGATGCCGGTGTTGATATTGACGCGGGTAATGCTCTGGTTGATCGAATCAAAGGCGTAGTAAAGAAAACTCGTCGCCCGGAAGTAATGGGTGGTCTGGGTGGCTTCGGTGCGCTGTGCGCATTGCCGCAAAAATATCGTGAACCGGTACTGGTTTCCGGCACAGATGGCGTAGGGACAAAACTGCGTCTGGCGATGGATCTGAAACGCCACGATACCATCGGCATTGATCTGGTGGCGATGTGTGTGAACGACCTCGTGGTTCAGGGCGCTGAACCGCTGTTTTTCCTCGACTACTATGCAACGGGTAAACTGGATGTGGACACCGCAGCCAGCGTAATCAACGGCATTGCCGAAGGTTGCCTGCAGTCTGGTTGTGCATTGGTTGGTGGTGAAACGGCTGAAATGCCGGGGATGTATCACGGTGAAGATTATGACGTGGCAGGTTTCTGTGTTGGCGTCGTCGAAAAATCAGAAATTATCGACGGTTCAAAAGTGGCTGATGGCGATGTGCTGATTGCGCTCGGCTCCAGTGGCCCGCACTCTAACGGCTACTCCCTGGTACGTAAAATTGTTGAAGTCAGCGGTTGCGACCCAGAAACCACCGAACTTGAAGGCAAGCCGCTGGCGGACCATTTACTGGCGCCAACACGCATTTATGTGAAATCCATTCTGGAACTGATCGAGAAGGTTGATGTGCATGCTATCGCACACCTGACCGGCGGTGGTTTCTGGGAAAATATTCCGCGCGTACTGCCAGACAATACTCAGGCCGTCATCGATGAATCCTCATGGCAGTGGCCAGCCGTCTTCAACTGGCTGCAAACTGCGGGTAACGTCAGTCAGCACGAGATGTATCGCACCTTCAACTGTGGGGTCGGCATGGTCATTGCCCTACCGGAATCCGAAGTAGAAAGTGCACTCGCGCTGCTGAAGGCAAAAGGTGAAAACGCCTGGAAAATCGGTATCATCAAAGCGTCTGATTCCGAACAGCGTGTGGTCATTGAATGAAAAACATTGTGGTGCTCATTTCCGGCAACGGAAGCAATTTGCAGGCAATAATCGATGCCTGCAAACAGAAAAAAATCAGTGGCACCCTACGTGCAGTATTCAGCAACAAGGCCGATGCGTTCGGCCTTGTTCGCGCGCGAGAGGAAAATATTCCGGCACATTCCCTGGAAGCAAGCCACTTTGCCAGCCGCGAAGCATTCGACCGCCAGCTGATTCAGGAAATTGATGCCTATGCGCCAGATGTCGTCGTGCTGGCCGGCTATATGCGCATCCTCAGCCCGGCGTTTGTCGCTCACTATTCTGAACGACTGCTGAACATCCATCCCTCTTTATTACCCAAGTATCCAGGCCTACATACCCATCGTCAGGTGCTGGAAAATGGGGATGAAGAACACGGAACTTCAGTCCATTTCGTCACCGATGAACTGGACGGCGGACCGGTTATTCTCCAGGCCAAGGTGCCGGTATTTGCAGGTGATAGCGAGGATGATATTACTGCCCGGGTTCAGGCGCAGGAACATGCTATTTATCCGCTGGTCGTCAGCTGGTTTACCGACGGTCGCCTGAAGATGCGCGATAACGCCGCATGGCTGGATGGCAATCGTCTGCCACCCCATGGTTATGCGGCAGACGAATAATAGACTCACCAACCTGTAAGCCGGATAAGACGCTTTAACGTCGCCATCCGGCATGACAACGCCTGATTTCCGGATAACAGCATAAATGCCTTATCGGGTCTGCGGCGCTACGCTCCCCCTTTCTCTTTGCTATCAGACGGTTTATTGTCATATTTTTCTGGCACAGTTGGACATCTGAGAGCAATGCTCGCCATAATAAATCGGTAGTGTCCCGTGAATGAAACGGAGTAAAAGTGGTAATGGGTCAGGAAAAGCTATATATCGAGAAAGAACTCAGCTGGTTGGCGTTCAACGAACGCGTGCTCCAGGAGGCAGCTGATAAATCAAACCCGTTGATCGAACGGATGCGTTTCTTAGGCATCTATTCCAATAACCTTGACGAGTTTTACAAGGTGCGTTTTGCCGAACTGAAGCGCCGTATCATTATTAGCGAAGAACAGGGTTCTAACTCTCACTCCCGCCATTTGTTAGGCAAAATCCAGGCCCGCGTATTAAAAGCCGATCAGGAATTTGACGGCCTGTACAACGAATTGCTGCTGGAGATGGCACGCAACCAGATCTTCTTGATCAACGAACGCCAGTTGTCAGTAAATCAACAGAGCTGGTTACGCCACTACTTCAAGCAATATCTGCGTCAGCACATTACGCCAATCCTGATTAACCGCGAGACGGATTTAGTCCAGTTTTTAAAAGACGATTACACTTATCTGGCCGTGGAAATTATCCGCGGAGATACGATTCGTTACGCTTTGCTGGAAATTCCATCCGATAAGGTTCCTCGCTTTGTGAATTTGCCGCCGGAAACCCCGCGCCGTCGCAAACCGATGATCCTGCTGGACAACATTTTACGTTATTGCCTTGATGACATTTTTAAAGGGTTCTTTGATTACGATGCGCTGAATGCCTATTCGATGAAAATGACCCGCGATGCCGAGTACGATTTGGTGCATGAGATGGAATCGAGCCTGATGGAGCTCATGTCCTCCAGCCTGAAACAACGTCTGACCGCAGAGCCTGTACGTTTTGTTTATCAGCGCGATATGCCCAATGCGCTGGTTGAAGTACTGCGTGAAAAACTGACGATCTCTCGCTACGACTCCATTGTCCCCGGCGGGCGTTATCATAACTTCAAAGACTTTATTAATTTTCCCAACGTTGGCAAAGCTAACCTGGTGAACAAACCCCTGCCGCGTCTGCGCCATATCTGGTTCGATAACGAGAAGTTTCGCAACGGCTTTGATGCCGTACGAGAACGCGATGTGTTGCTTTATTATCCGTATCACACCTTTGAACACGTTCTTGAACTGCTGCGTCAGGCCTCATTTGACCCGAGCGTGCTGGCGATAAAAATTAACATCTACCGTGTGGCGAAAGATTCGCGCATCATCGACTCGATGATCCATGCCGCGCATAACGGTAAAAAAGTAACCGTGGTGGTGGAACTGCAGGCGCGCTTCGATGAAGAGGCCAATATTCATTGGGCTAAGCGCCTTACCGAAGCGGGGGTTCATGTCATCTTCTCCGCACCAGGGCTGAAAATTCACGCCAAGCTGTTCCTGATTTCGCGCAAAGAAGGCGATGAAGTCGTGCGCTATGCACATATCGGCACCGGGAACTTCAACGAAAAAACAGCGCGTCTGTATACCGACTACTCGCTGCTGACTGCCGATTCGCGCATTACCAACGAAGTCCGTCGGGTGTTTAACTTCATCGAAAACCCATATCGCCCGGTAACGTTCGATTATCTGCTGGTTTCCCCGCAGAACTCACGGCGCCTGCTGTACAGCATGATCGACAAAGAGATCGCTAATGCACAGCAAGGGCTGCCTTCTGGCATTACCCTGAAGCTGAATAATCTGGTCGATAAAGGGCTGGTTGACCGCCTGTATGCGGCTTCAGGTTCAGGTGTCCCCGTTAATTTATTGATCCGCGGAATGTGCTCACTGATCCCGAATCTGGAAGGCATCAGTGACAATATTCGCGTTATCAGCATTGTTGACCGCTATCTCGAACACGACCGGGTCTATATCTTCGAGAACGGGGGCGATAAGCAGGTGTATCTCTCCTCTGCTGACTGGATGACAAGAAACATCGATTATCGTATCGAAGTTGCCACACCGCTTCTTGACCCACGCCTTAAGCAGCGCGTGCTGGATATTATCGATATCCTGTTCAGCGACACGGTGAAAGCCCGCTTTATTGATAAAGAACTGAGTAATCGCTACGTACCGCGCGGAAACCGCCGTAAGGTTCAGTCACAATTAGCGATTTACGACTACATCAAATCACTCGAGCAACCTGACTAACTCTATGCCAATACACGACAAGTCTCCACGACCGCAGGAATTTGCTGCGGTCGACCTTGGTTCAAACAGTTTCCATATGGTCATTGCCCGCGTGGTTGATGGCGCAATGCAAATTATCGGGCGACTGAAACAACGCGTACATCTGGCGGACGGCCTTGGCGCGGACAACAAGCTAAGCGAAGAAGCGATGGAACGCGGCTTAAGCTGTTTGTCACTTTTCGCTGAACGTCTGCAGGGATTTCCTCCCTCCAGCGTCTGCATCGTGGGAACCCATACTTTGCGCCAGGCGCTAAATGCGACCGATTTTCTTAAGCGAGCAGAAAAGGTCATCCCCTACCCGATCGAAATAATTTCCGGTAACGAAGAAGCCCGACTGATTTTTATGGGCGTGGAGCATACGCAGCCAGAAAAAGGCCGTAAGCTGGTTATCGACATCGGTGGTGGTTCGACAGAGCTGGTGATCGGTGAAGATTTCGAGCCTAAACTGGTCGAAAGTCGCCGTATGGGTTGCGTCAGTTTTGCCCAGATGTACTTTCCGGGTGGAGCGATCAGCCGGGAAAACTTCCAGAGAGCCCGTATGGCGGCAGCGCAAAAGCTTGAAACGCTCACCTGGCAATTTCGAATTCAGGGCTGGAACGTTGCACTGGGAGCTTCAGGCACCATCAAAGCCGCGCATGAAGTGCTGCTGGAAATGGGTGAGAAAGATGGTTTTATCACCCCTGAACGTCTGGACAAGCTGACAACTGAAGTCCTGAAGCATGCTTCCTTTGAGGCACTCAGCATGCCGGGGCTGTCAGAAGAACGAAAAGCCGTTTTTGTTCCCGGTCTGGCGATACTGTGCGGTGTTTTTGATGCCCTCGCTATTCGTGAACTCCGACTTTCCGATGGCGCGCTGCGTGAAGGCGTACTGTATGAGATGGAAGGCCGTTTTCGCCACCAGGATGTTCGTAGCCGTACCGCCAGCAGTCTGGCAAACCAGTACAATATCGACAGCGAACAAGCCCGACGTGTACTGGAAACAACCATGCAAATGTACGATCAGTGGCATGCGCAGCAACCTAAACTGGCAAACCCACAACTGGAAGCGTTGCTCCGGTGGGCGGCGATGCTGCATGAAGTCGGGCTGAACATCAACCACAGCGGACTGCATCGCCACTCGGCTTATATTCTGCAAAACAGCGACCTGCCAGGTTTCAACCAGGAGCAACAGCTGATGATGGCGACCCTGGTTCGCTATCACCGTAAAGCGGTTAAGCTGGATGATTTGCCCCGCTTTACGCTGTTCAAGAAAAAGCAGTTCCTGCCGCTAATTCAGCTGTTGCGACTTGGGGTATTGCTCAACAACCAGCGCCAGGCAACCACTACGCCACCGACGCTCACGTTGATTACCGACGATAACCACTGGACGCTACGCTTCCCGCACGACTGGTTTAGCCAGAACGCGCTGGTGTTGCTCGATCTGGAAAAAGAGCAGCAATACTGGGAGGCCGTCACAGGCTGGCGCCTGAAAATTGAGGAAGAAAACTCACCCGATATCGCTGCGTGAGTGATCGGCAGGTGCCAGCGTGACTGGCACCTGTTCTTCCAGAGTTTTATGCAGCGGCCGCGGCTCACCAATCAGATAGCCCTGCAAATAATCAATCCCCAGAGAAATCACCGCACTACGTATTTCTTCGCTTTCAACATACTCCGCGACCACCAACATTTTTTTCATCCGCGCCAGGTGGCAAATCGAGGCCACGATTTGGTAGTCGAGACTATTTGAGACAATGTTACGGATAAAGCTTCCGTCAATCTTCAGGATGTCAGCGCTCACATTTTTCAACCGTGCATAGCTGGCATAGCCGGTACCAAAATCATCGATCGCAATCTGACAGCCCAGAACTTGCAATTGCAGCAATGTTGCATGCGCCTGCTCCGCATTGGTTAACGCATTGCTCTCTGTAATCTCAAAGATCAATTGCCATGCTTCAACCTGATACTTCGCCAACAACTGGCTGATTTCGTGAGGAAATTTGGCTCGACATACGGACGTGGGTGATAAATTGATCGCAAAACGATGAGCGGGCATTTTCTCCCGATTCTGCGCCATAAATTTCAGCGTATTTTCAATGACCCACAGATCAATGCTGGATGACAACCCAAACTCATGGGCTACCGGTAAGAAATTATCAGGAGCAATCGTTTCACCTTCATCGCCCTGAAGGCGCAACAGGATTTCATGATAAACATCGCCCCGCACGCCAAAAATCGGCTGTGCCATCAGGAAGAAGCGATCATGCTCCAGCGCCTGCTGCAAACGGTTCATCATCGCCACTTTATCTTTCAGATCCCGCTGCAGGTGCATTACGCCACGTCGCTGCAAATTCTCCGGCATATTGGTTGCCAGCGAGAGCTCGGCGATAGTGCTTAACTCCCCCAGCAACAGATAGATGTGGTTAACGGGTGAGCGAACATAGCAAAAACTGATCCCAACCTGCGGTTGTAGGGGCATACCATCCCAGACAAAACGAAACTGCCTGATATGTTTGTCCAGCGCTTCAATACGCTGCTGATGTGACTCAGTATTAAAACGCAGAATTAAATCATTACCGGATAATTGAAAAACATATTCGTCTTGTTCCAGCAACGGCGCTATCCAATGAGAAAGTTTTTGCTTGTACTGGATACGCAGCATAATACCGTAGTTTTTCACCAACAGTTCCATGCCCGGAATACGCAGAAAACAGAGCACTGACCATGGCGCTTTTTTCAACGTTCGGTTCAATGCCCGCAGATTTGGCAAATGCACCATCGGATCAAAATATGCCAGACGATGTGTGCGTCGGGTGACAAATCGCTGACGCGTTGCCAGCACGGCAATGTAATTTACGATGAAAGAAAAAACGAGGTAACTCGAAGAGGTAATTGCAAGTTGTGTATCGTAACCCGAATACCAGGGCATATAGCGCTGATAATAATGAATGGCAGTTATCAACACGACTGTCCATATCATTGAAATAAATCGGTAACCGTAACGCATTGCGCCCCATAACATGACGGGCAGTAACAGAGACAAGGTATAATTTGTGCTGAATATCGAACTCTGTTCATTTAACGGCATACACAGCAGAGCCATCAATAAAGTCAATATTATCAACCAGACAGCAAACTCTGTTCGCGTTACTTTGGTGTCAAACTGCTGCTTTAATTGCGAAAAATAGCCCCGTATATGCAGCGGATTACGAATGGTTCGGATTATAAAATAGCACAGAGGAATACCAACAAGGTTCCCGACCAGCATAGCCTGGTAGTTGATCAACGTTCCTGTATTAAAGGGCATAACGCCCACCATGCCTGATTTGCTCTCGTATACGCCAACAAACGCAGCAAACTGAAAGAGGAGCAGGAATAGCGTTGCCGGACAGAAAACCTGCCAAAATATTCGCTGAAACATCAGATGGGAGTCGCCATGCGCCACGTTGTTTCGCCGGGGAGCAAAAACTTTATACCCCCCCCAACTAAGCACCATTGTAACTATAAAGTGCGTAATAATTGACAGCGTTTCAAATAACCCAACCTGCGGATATTTGTACCAACCGATGGCAATGATTATTCCTGGCAGTGCCGCCCAACTAAAAAACAACATCAGGCTAATCGTCAGCGCTAAAGGCAGGTAGAAAAGGATGACAGTACCGGTACTAATATGTGCGTAGGTATTGGCAGTGCTCAATAACGGCAACAGTAAAGATGGTAAGATGAGGGGTAGCGCCCACCATTTATCTCTAATACTTATATAGTTTTTATTGAGTTTCATAGATGCTCAGTAGAATCCCTCACGTCATGTAGGGGTATTTTCTGTGAAGGGCATTCAGACAGGCATCCCACCTGACTTTAAAACTATGATGTAATACACATCACAACGACTCATCGATTTTAGTTACGGATAACCGATGAGGTTTGATATATGTCAAAAAAAATATCCCCCATTAATCAATTATTACCTTTTTCTTTATTTATGATCGTTTATTCATTATTAATGCAAATAATAATATTAATTTCCATAACATAAGGGGATAAAACCCATGATGCAATTTTACATAACGAAGAATTGACCATTCCCTCTTAGTGTGCCTTAATGTAAGTATCGCCCACTGGTTGGGTACACTTTAAGGAACCTTTTGTGAGCCAGGTTACCAGCCTACGCAAACGACACCGATTTAACAGTCGCATGATCCGGATCGTACTGCTTATCAGCTTCATCTTCTTCTTCGGACGCTTCGTCTACTCTGCTATCGGTGCGTGGCACCACCACCAGGACAAGAAAGAATCCCAGCAGACCACCTTGCCGCAACAGACTTCTCCTGCACAAACTGACGAACGCTGAACGCTCGTATCTGTGATCCCCCCTGTCTTAAGATTCCTTACCGGATGGCTAATCGCCTGATGTTTAACCATCCGGTAAGGGATTTGAGCGAACATTTTTCGCCCTATCCAGCCAACAACACAGACTGCTGTATTGGATATGCCTGCGACGTTCCGCACAATTACACAATCTTTTCCTTCCACTTCACCGCACCATTTGCGCTGTTTTTTTACGTTCGCCTTTACTGCACATAAAAAGACATACACAGCTCAAATAACCGCTAATTAATATCCTCAAAAAATATCAGCGGCCTACGCATTAATATTTTGTATAAAAAATTAATTGTTTATTTGAATTTCTAACATTTGTTAATACTACAGGGT